>CAZKHR010000001.1:0-27104 GCA_964552745.1 uncultured Candidatus Saccharibacteria bacterium
ATCAAATACTTTTATAACTGAAGAACCTATAAATCCTGTATTTTTAACAGGTATTCTCCCTCTTCCGTAATTCCAGACAACTCTAAGTTACGCAGATAAAGCACTTGCGATCTTTAATGTCACGACCTCTTTTTAGCTCCTCTGGGCTTACAGGGGGCTCTGTAACTATAGGTCTTTCCTTCAGGTGGTATTGATCAGGAAACACACCCCTGTACGCTGCTTTTGCCCCATAGACCGTGCTCACACCTTGATCAACCCGCCTATCAAGGAAATTATCACCTCCATCATCATTGGTATCATCTCGCACAATAGACCAGTCAGGACGCTTCATTTTGGAGGCAGAACTATCTTGTTCCGGGTAGTCAAACAGAGCCTCTTGAGGCGAAGGGAGTGAAGGCTGGCTCAGTCTGTCACGCATAATACTATTGTACCACAAAACCAACAAGAATACAAGCGTTTTACTAATATTCTCACTTATCACGCACCAAAAAGCCCCTCCGAAGAAGGGGCAGTTTAGGCACCTGTTTGTTTGATACCACTGTATCATCAAACTAGGTTAAAATGCAAGTGCTTATTTCTTCTTAACAGTCAAGAAACCATTGCGTGGGTTCTCAGTCACAATGCGATCCTCTGGAAGATCAGTTGGCACACCCTTTGCGTTCTTCTCTACCTTTGTAAAGAAATAGATTGTCTGTAACTTGCCACCACGAAGTGTAACATCAGTCTTGTGCAAGTAGTATGTAACACCCTTAGAGTTTGTATGCTTGTAAGCCATTTGGTTTATACCTCCTATTAATGCTATACACTAACCAGATTAACCCCTCTGTTCGCCCCTGTCAAGTAATTTAGCGAAAAATGTCAAAAGAATTATGCTTTTTTGTAGCGATATTTGAGCATAATCTTAAGCACTAACAGAGTAATCAGGCGAAAAATTATCACAAATGCAATCAAGAAGAAAATCACCACCGACCAACCAGCAAAATCCGGTGACCACAGAGGCGATGCGAATGAGTGGTAATATGGTGCGGTTGGCAAAGGCTGGAATTCGTCCTTGAGCAAACTCGCCGAAGGATACTTATCAAGCTCCTCCTGAATACAATTTACATAGCGAATATCTGGCCAGCGCCAACCATTTGCCAGCCCGATCGGGTCACAGACATCCGTCGCCAATTTATAGACATTGCCATTTGGATTGCCATCAGATTCCTGTTCTAGCTGTGACTTTAACAGTTCGTTGTCACGCTTGTATTTGTATTCGAGCTGCACGCGACCTGGGTCAGTATTCATATGAGCGGAAACATAGCGCTGTAGATCGTATAACCGACGCTGTATATCAGCGTCATCCCCCGCTTCATCGGCCGCCCAAACGGCGTCACGTCGCTCCACCATGCCGACATTATTGAGTCTTAAAAAGGTCAATGCAACAAACCCGACCATAATCAGGATAATAACCAGTTGCCAAGTCTTGACCGCTTGGATTCGCTTCAATGTCCAACGAAGCTCTCGCTTTTTTGCCAAAATTCACACCCCTTTTTACTACTCCCAGTATATCAGACTTAAGCGTTTTTATACACGCTGAATCTGGTAAAGATAATGCTAGTAACGATTATTGCTATCAAGATATAAAATATGCTAAACCCAGTTGCTACCGAACTCGCCAGGTGAATGACGGTGGCTAATAATAACGCACAGATCGCCGCCCCGAAATTTATAGCCAATTGAGTCATGGCAATGTAAAATACTCGATAACCAGTGTGGTTAGCAATATCAATCATTCCTCGCATATGGGCCATAGAATAACCCGTAGAGGATATCTCGTGAGTGGCGTTTGTACCGATTGCCGCAACTGGCGTGCGCACAAAGGCTCGAGACAAGTTTGATACCACGCTACCAATTGCTGCCCAGATGAGTAGCTGACCACCAGCCTTTCTATCGATTAACTTGCCATAAGCATAGGCCGAAACCAGTGAAACCACCAAAATCAAAGACGTTATCGCGCCTAACTCGGCATACACCTGATTACTACTTGAATTAAAGATTATCACTGCCAAAAACAGTGACCACGCCGTCGTGGAAGCATAATAATCAAACCCGAGTGGCACCTGAATAAGCAAACTCTGTCCTGCCCTTTTCCACGGAAAATGCCTAGGCGCCAAGCGAAAGCCAGTTGACATCGAGTCAACGGTAAGAACTAGTGGCACCGAAGCGATGACAAAAAAGCCAATCGATACCGCTAAGGCCGCCCGCGGATCAAAGAACATTGCTAGCAGTCCACCGATAAGCGGACTAAGGCCTTTAGCAACCGTCTCCGCGATTTTCATCCTCGCAACTTCTCGACCAGCCTTACGATTTCGGCTCAAACGTGACAAGCCAATTAGATAACCCATATCGTACAGGGCGGCCGAAGCAGTCTGGAAAATCACTGTTATAGCTAACATCGGCACACCGTAAGTTGGTAGGAAAATAAATGAAATCACTGAAGGTACGTATAGGAAATTTGAAATTATAATCGATTTACGTGCACCGATATTGGCAACCAGCTGAGCCAATGGCAACATGATGACTACCTTAACCATAAAATACACCGCCCAAAACAACGAAATAAATACCAGCGAATAGCCAATTTGCAACATATAAACTGAAATGACTGCACCGCCAAGGTTAATGGCGATAGTACGCATTAAGCGAACGGTATGTAGTTGACCGATCTCCGAAAAGCTGGCAGTTCGCCAGAAATATCGTGCAGAGATGAGGTTGATAAGCTTTTGAATCATTTTTGATGTTTTTGTAACCTTATACCTTCAGTATATCACAGTTTTGACAAAAAAGCAATAGCTGTTTGGGAAATACCGCAAGATAACACCCTGTAGTAACTTTGCGCGGGTAGATATGGCTTAGTTCCACCAAAAGCCCTATAATAAGCATATGAGGATCTATTTTTCTGGGATTGGCGGAGTTGGGATTGGACCACTCGCCGAAATCGCCCACGATGCTGGTTATGAAGTGGCTGGATCGGACATTGCCCGCGGACTGATGACCGAAGAGCTAGAGGAGCGAGGCATCGAGGTAACGTATAGTCAATCGGGGGAATTTCTGGGTGACTGGCATCAGCAGAAACCAATTGACTGGCTTGTCTATACAGCCGCTCTGCCCGATGACCATCCTGAGTTAACACTAGCTAGAGAACTAGGTATTCGTACAGCGAAACGTGATGAGTTACTAGCAGAAATTATCAAACAAAAAGACCTAAAACTAATTGCAGTGGCTGGAACACACGGCAAAACAACGACGAACGGTATGTTAGTCTGGGCGCTCCAGCAACTTGGCCTGGCCGTTAGCTACTCAATTGGCACAACCCTGTCTTGGGGTCCAAGCGGACATTTTGACCCAGCCAGTGAATATTTTATCTATGAATGTGATGAATTTGATCG
The DNA here is from genome assembly GCA_964552745.1 of uncultured Candidatus Saccharibacteria bacterium. Lineage (GTDB taxonomy): Bacteria > Patescibacteriota > Saccharimonadia > Saccharimonadales > Saccharimonadaceae > Nanosynbacter. Next base: position 3,432 of record CAZKHR010000001.1, read on the forward strand.
AAACTTTCTCCACTTCCAGCCCCACCTGAGCATCATCACCGCCCTTAACTATGATCACCCTGACACCTACTCTTCACCCGAGGATTACCGCCTAGCTTTTACTCAGTTTATCGAGCAATCTGACTATACTCTGCTATGGGGAAAGGATTTACGATATCTCAAACAGCCAGATATACCAGCTAGTTATTCGGCATTTGATGAGCTGATGGATTTATCGCGCATCACACTAGCTGGTGACCACACACGGCATAACGCCTTTTTGGTATTAGAAGCACTAGAGCGAATTTCACCAGAGAGCAATTCTTTATTGGCTATAAATTCTTTCCCAGGAACTAATCGACGCTTCGAGAAATTAGCCGATAATTTATACTCTGACTACGGACACCATCCAGCAGAAATTAAAGCAACTCTACAAATGGCCCGTGAATTGTCTGACAAAATCGTACTAATTTACCAACCTCACCAGAACGTCCGTCAGCATGAGATTCGTGAGCAATACACTGATGAAATTTTTGCAGATGCTAGTGAGATTTATTGGCTACCCACCTACTTAAGCCGCGAAGACCCTAATCTCGAAGTGCTGATGCCAGAAGAACTTACTAAATCACTGACAGGTGTTTACGTCACCGACCTTAATGATAAGCTATGGGACAATATTCAAGGGCATATCAGTGCTGGGCATCTTGTGCTTTGTATGGGAGCAGGGTCAATTGACGGCTGGGTGCGAGGACAGATAGTATAGAGCTTCTAGAGGTTTTCGGCAATCCAGTGCTCGGCCTTACTATTTGCTTGATGGCGAAAATCTGCCGGATACATGAATGCAATCTCGCTACTATCCGTACCGACATTAAAATCCATATTGTCAGTAGTGACTTCGTAAACTATCCAGAGTAAGTAGGATTGTTTTGATTCTAACCAAAAGATAGCCGTCGCCAAAGGCCTGGACTTAAAATTCCCTACGTAGCCAACCTCTTCTCTCAGCTCTCTAGCCAACGCTTCTTGCTCTGTTTCGCCGTGATCCCAACCCCCACCGGGCAGACTCCAAGTATCGCAATCACCTTCTTTATTAACCAGCACCCTACCTTGACCATCACGAATAACCGCCTTGAGCGAGACACGATAGAAAGTTGATGGGTAAATACTTTGACTGTTCACATACACTGACAACTTGTCGCTCCTTGTTCGGCTGATCTATTAGCCACTACTGCTCATTAATACTCTTGTATAGTTATACTGTCTGTAGAGTTAGTTGTCCATATAAGCGTACGCGAAACTAGGCTATAAACTTAACACACAGCTCACTATTCATGCTACTATAGTAGGCATGACCATGAGAGCCCGACATAACTTCTGTTTTGTTCAATTACTTGATCCATTCCCCGAAGATAATATGTTCTCGAAGAACCAATGGCCTCACCATATTACGCTAGCCGGGGTCTTTGCTCTGAATTCAGATTATGAGAGGATTATTTCTGAAACTCAACAGCTGACTACTAAAACTAAACCTTTCGACGTTAAGGTGGCTAGCTATGGTGAACTTGGCTGAGGGGAGGAGAGAATCAGAGTTGCTCTACTAGAAAGGGCGGCTCTATCAGTACAGCTACACGAGGAGCTTGTTAATATTTTACAGACAGATGGCGCGGTATTTAAACAGCCTTCACCACTGGGAGAAGAATTCAATCCACACATTAGCAATCACGGTCAGCTAGAACGCTTTGCTGTCGGTGCGGTCATACAAATCTCCCAAGTATCGCTGGTCGATCTAGCTCCGGGCGGGGATAAAACTCTACGCAAGGTACTCTGCTCGCACGAACTGGGTAATTCGGTCCTCACTTAGCCAGCGCTGTTCGTATGAGGTAAGTATTTTGTAGTCATCCGCTAAGTCCGACTCGTGCAGGTTAAAACTTAGCTCCTTAATTTGCCAGTCGTTAGCTACTAACTGCTCCAGACTCCAATTGAAGAAATCTGAGCTGTCATGCTTTATATATAGGCTACCCTCGGGCATCAATAACTCGCGATATTTTTTGAGGAAAGACGGGTGAGTTAAACGCCGACCAGCTGAACGCTTCCGCGGGAAAGGATCAGAAAACGTCAACCATACAGACTGGATTGAGCCAGGAGTAAATAGTGCGTCTATTTGGTCTGCTCGTGCGCGAATAAAGTAGATATTGTCGAGACCTCGTGTTAACGCATCGTATGCTCCGCTCTGTAAGCGATCGCCCTTGACGTCAATTGCCGCAAAGGTTACCTCCGGGTGTCTTGCTGCCAAGTCAACGCTAAACTGGCCTGTACCTGCACCAATTTCCACAACATTCACTCTGGCTGAATCGCGGTTATCAACCCACTCATTAAACTCAAAACAGTTTTTGGCATTGGCAAATTTGGCAAACCTGTATTTTTTACGTTTTCGTGTGATGATAAACTGATCTGGGTCAACGAAGCTCATAGACTTAATTATACATGTGTAATTCCACAGCTTCCATAATAACTCAAACCTAGATTAACTCTCTTAGCCAAACGCTTGTGCTATACTAGAAATAATGGATGATTTACTTCAACAGTTTTTTAATGCCACCTCTGTTGACGAGTGGCTAATTGGCTATGGATTTGGCTGGGTTGTTAGCGATCGTTTTATTGGAATCATCAGCATATTAATTGGCTCAGTTATTATCTACTATGTTGGTCGTTTTCTGATCATACGGGGTGTACGCCATGCTATTCGTAATACCGCGAAGCACCGCTCCTGGCACCGTAAAGACATGGAGAAGCGTGAGAAGACCCTGGTAGGTTTAGTTAGAAGCTTCTGGCGAATTATTATGGTTGCTTATGTTCTGGCGATGATTGCTAATAGGGTGTTTGGCTTTGATTTGTCGCCGTTGTTTGCCAGTGCTGGCATTATCGGTGTGGCAATTGGTTTCGGCTCACAGTCGTTGGTTAAGGATTTCTTGACCGGCATCTTTATTATCGCTGAGAATCAATACCGTGTTGGCGATATTGTTGATATTATGGGTTCAGTTGGTAAGGTTGAGCGCGTCGGTACTCGCACAACAGTCATTCGCGACAATGACGGGAGCGTTCATTATGTACCGAATGGAACAATCCAACGAGTGATCAACAAGACCATGGGCTATGGTATTGCGCGTTTCATAGTTGATGTCGACGTGAATACTGATATCGCCAAAGCGACAAAGATTATCAACGAAATCGGTTTGAAAATGTCTAAAGAAGATGCCTGGAAAAAACGAATTATTGAACCGCCTCAATTTGTAGCTGTTGGCGATATATCTGGCCAGTCAATTGAGCTATCAGTAACTGGCAAGACCATGCCGGCCGATCAATGGGCTGTTACAGCAGAAATGCGCGAACGATTGATCGGAGCTTTTGAGCTCGATGACATAGACCTAAAAGGACTGCCCTCTCCAAATAACAAGAAGTAGCTATAATCCAAGCTGCTCGTCACTAAGCACATCATTAGAAAATGCATCAACCTCGATTATTTTTGCAGCTTGTTCCTTGTACTTAACTAAAAACTCTTCAAGCACTTCATCTGTTACTAGCCCCTGAGCGCTAAATGTATCACTGTCCTTACTATCGGCCTCAATTTGCGACCTGATTGCGGTATATTCTGGCCGACTTAAATCTAATTGTGCTGCACCAGAGATATGATAGGCGTACATAGAGATAACAACCATAACAATAGCTATCAGCATTGCCCCCAATAAGAACGTTGGCAAACGATAACGCTCAATAAGTGCTTTAATCTTCACTAGCCCCCTGCTCTACCAAAAATGACTGTTGCAAATTCTCAACGCCAACTTGATACTCGCTCACCCGACTATTCATCGCCCGCACAGATGTCGAAAGGTTTGCTCGCTCATCACGTGCTTTAAGTAAGGCTGCATAAAACTTAACTGGCTGATTGCGACAGTCTGTATTAATTAAATCTGACATAGCAGATTCGTAGCTAGTGTAATTTTTGGAGAATTCCGTCCGTTGATCCTCAAAGCGCCCTGTAATATCTACCAATTCAGGACTATTGATGCGATTGATTGCAAGCCGACTATTTAAACGCGCCATGAACTGCGACGACAAACCAGAGTACATCTGCCCCATATTGACCCGCAATAAAGCGTCGTTCGTATGAATACGCCTGAGAGTAGTCTTGATAGTATCGCAATTTTCCTCTAACCTAGCAATGGTCGCCGTCTCACTATCAACCTGCATATCCACCTCCTGGGCGTACACCCCAGGGGCGCATATCAAGCCCAGAGCGATAGGGATTATTAGTAGTTTAATTTTATTCACTATTCTATTATCTCTGGTTGGCGTCCTTACGTCAAATAAAAATATGACACCCCAGACTAAAGGGGTGCCCTATTCCTAATAGCTCTAGCTAGGCTAATTATTTAGAGAAGCGCTTTTCGACGCTACCCTTGACATCACGCGCAGTTTCAGTGGCGGTGCTACCAATCTTTTGAGCGCCCTCTTTGATTGAATCGGCACTATCTTTAGCCGCCAACTTGGCTTGACCAGCTCGCTTCTGAGCTGATTTGCCCATTTCTTCAGCCTTTTTCTTCAAGTCTTCACGGGTTTCTTTGCCACTCTTTGGTGCGACCAAAATACCGGCAACTACCCCAGCGGCTGCGGCGCCAATAACTGTTAGTAATTTTTTCATTTATGTCCCCTTTCTTAATTACGTTTGCCAAACAACTGTGAGATTTCCTTAAAAACTTTTGCTGGCGACAACCACTCGGTTGCCCTAGCAATGTTTGTCGTCACTGTATCGACAGTTGACGCAATCTTACGAATCTTAACCAGCAGGACTATAGCGAGTGCGAGTAACACAACCACCATAATCGACAAAATTGTCACGATGATCGATAGTAGCACGATAACCGTTTGCATATCTTGCATAGGTTCTTTCGCTCCTTTCTAGGTACCCGTTAGTGGTCCTACTTCCATTATACACGTATGGTGCAATATATGTCATGTGGTCCCCGAGACTAACGTAAATTAGATAGTAATTTTAATATTGTTTGTGTTGAATATGTTTCAACTACCCTCATTGTACAACAGATTTATTAAAATGTCAATAGGCTGTTGTGATTTAGTTTGTTTTTCAGGGGCTAGGAGTGGGTCGGACCAGGAATAGATATATGGCACCTTGTCTTACTTGCACTACTGCTTGTATACCCGGTCTCTGAAGTAATGCCCCCTTGCAGCTTCATTACATTTGAGAGCTGACACTTCTGATCTCTGCCAAAAAGATAGTACCGAAGTTGAGCTGGCTGTGATTCACCGTTAAATGTTATAGGACCATAGTATACGTAAGTTATTCCGTAATCACCAGTGCCCTCGACTGGAACACTCCGCGGTAGAGTTCCGATGGTAGACATATTAGCATCAAAAGTTGCATTCACAGCCTGTATACTGCCGTTCGTCTCGCACCCACTATCCGAGGTAATACAAGACCAGGTACCTGCGGGATACTCCCCATGCTCCGCAATATAGACCTGTATCATCTTCAAGCTCTGACTAGCAGCATTGATGATGGCAGTATTTTTAGCTCGTTGCTGGAAGTTGGTATAGGCGGCAATTGATATGGCGGCTAGTATCGCTATCACTACAATTACTATCAGCAGCTCCACAATCGTAAAGCCACGCTTGTTAACATAAGCATTCTGCATACCCCTATAATACTCTCGTCAGAAGGTGATGTCAAGGTAAATTACTGAACCGACGAAGTTAGTCGAGCGATGTTATCGAGAAGTTGCTTACGTGGTGGGCGAGCAAACCATTCATCTTGGTCAATTTGGTTGGAGTTTTTAATATATTGATCAGCTACAGCCTGCAATGTCTCGGTAAATTCTCGATCATAAACGACCAGGGTTAGCTCTTGGTCGAGTTCCAGCGAACGGATATCCATATTGCTTGAGCCGACAAAACAGGCGTCATTATCAATCAGAGTGAATTTAGAGTGCAAAAGCGTCGGTTTTTTATAGAGGTAAATTACCACACCAGCTCGAAGCATCTCTTCGTAGTACGAACGCTGAGCGTGAGCGACCATCCACTGGTCAATAGCCTCGGAGTTAATGAGCGTAACCTTCACGCCACGCTGAGCCGCACTAGTCAAGGCAATAATTAGTGACGAATCAGGCACAAAATAAGGGTTAATGATAGTGATAGTTTGCTGAGCAGCGTAAAAAAGGCTATTAAACAGCTTGAGATTATTGTCGTACTCATAACCAGGACCGCTAGGCAAAACCTGGGCAATAGCCGAGCCAATTGGCACTATCGGCTCCTGATCATCAACAAGTGACATATCACCGGGAATATCACCAGTTTCGGCATACCAATCATTGAGAAAAACGATACCAAAATGAGCGACACTCGGCCCCTCGATTCGTACCGTCAACTCGTCAAAGACGATATCATCCTTACGATGATAATCTCGCGCAATTATATTGAGTGAACCAGTATAACCCACCGCTCCATCAACTACCACAATTTTGCGGTGATTGCGTAAATCTGGACGAGCATAATTTTTACCAGGTAGCTGAAATGGCAACATCGGTAGCGCCTGCACTCCATCACGCTCCATGCGCTCCAACATTTCTTGGTGACGAGGGTATCGCTGGTAGCCATAGGCATCGTACAGCACACGGACAATAACGCCTCGACTCACTGCCTCGGCCATTGCCTTAAATAATGGCTCAGTAGTGTCGTCAAGAGCCAAAATATAAAATTCAACGTAGACAAATGACTTAGCCAGGTTAATATCGTCAACAATTCGCTCGATACCGTCATAGTAATCAGGCAGTGCTTCGATACTGTTGCCAGCCGTAACTGGTAGGTGTGATAAATTCTCACTTAACTGAGCACTACTAGTGTACTTCACTGGTGCACTGGCCTTAACTAGCTCGCGCCCACCCTGCCAACGCGAACCTATCATATCAACACTTTGAGGTATTCGCGCATCGAGCGAAGCCTGTGCATCTCGTCGATGCCTCGGTAGTTTCGCATAGCCGAAAAAGGCGAAAACTATCCAGCCGAATATCGGTACCAAAAAGATAACCAGCAACCACGCCGTCGCCGAAGACGGCTTACGATTACGCGGAACAACGAACAGGGCAATGATTCGCAATAACCAATCAATAACAAAACCACTGGCGATAATAAGCTGAGCGATACCGCTCACTAGCCTACTCGCCCTTATTCACGATATGCAACTCGCCTAGTTGGCTCGGGTCAACCACAGACGGACTATTCATCATGACATCAACGCCTGAGCCGTTCTTAGGAAAAGCGATAATTTCGCGAATATTTGATTCGTCCATTAGCTCCATAAACATGCGATCGACACCAAAGGCGCACCCGGCATGAGGTGGCGCACCGTATTTGAAGGCATTGAGCAGGGCGCCGAACTTCGCCTCAACATAGGATTTATCATAGCCCAGCAACCCAAAGACCCTATATAGTGTATCTGGGTTGTGATTTCTCACGCCACCAGAGCAGATTTCATAGCCATTCATCACCATATCGTACTGATCCGCCACAATCGCCAATTTCTCCTCATCGGTCTTAGCCTCTAGCGTACTCAGTCCGCCTTTTGGCATACTAAAAGGGTTGTGACCAAAATCAACCTTCTTGCGCGCCTCATCCCATTCGTAAAACGGAAAATCGACAACCCAGCAAAGGGCAATAACATCTGGATCTTTGAGATTAAAATGATTGGCAAACTCATTGCGTAATCGTCCAAGCACTTTATTGACGACGTGGCGCGTATCGGCACCAAAAAAGACCGTATCGCCGTCAGTCGCACCAGTACGAGACTTAATAGCTGCAAGCTCTGCCTCTGACAAAAACTTAGCAATTGGCGACTTAGCTTCGCCGTTTTCGTAGGTGATATAAGCCAGTCCGCCCGCCCCCTCACTCTTTGCGATGCTAGTAAACATATCAATTTGCTTTCTGCTCAAGGACAGCCCTTGTTCAACACGAATGGCTTTAATGCACGGTGCATTCTTAAAGACCGCAAACTCTGTTGTAGAAAATACATCAGTAAGTTTAACTAGCTTCATGTCGAAGCGCAAATCTGGCTTGTCTGAACCGTATGTCTCCATTGCTTCGCTGTACGAAATACGTGGAATATCTTCGCCTAGAAGCTGCTTACCGGCGAAATCAGTTGCCAGCTGTTTAATCAGCGGGTCAAACATCTGCCGCACCACTTCCCCATCATCAACAAAACTCATCTCGGCATCGAGTTGATAAAACTCACCATACAAACGATCGGCGCGCGGATCTTCGTCGCGAAAACAGGCCGCCAGCTGATAATAACGTGGAACTCCGCCGACCATTAGTAGCTGCTTAAACTGCTGTGGCGCCTGCGGTAAGGCGTAATACTTACCAGCCTGCAAACGACTCGGTATCAGAAAATCACGTGCACCTTCGGGGCTAGAATTTGCCAAAATCGGCGTAGTCACTTCAGTAAAATCATACTTTTCCATGTAGGTACGAATCTGCGAGAACATCTGGGCGCGCTTTTTTAGCATATTTTGCATTTTTGGTCGCCTGAGGTCAAGATAGCGATACTTTAAACGGAGCTCTTCGTTAGCTTGGGCTTCAGAAAATGGCTGAATCGGCAAAGTTTCGGCACGGTTAAGAATAATTAAGTCCTGAACAACAATTTCTACTGCACCACTGGCAATATTAGGATTAGCCAACCCTTCACCACGCTCTTTAACCAAACCCTCCGCCTGAATAACAAATTCATCGCGTAACTCCTCCGCCAAATGAAATGCCTCAATCTGCTCTGGATTGATAACTAACTGAACTAGGCCAGTATGATCACGAACATCAATAAAAATCACCCCACCGTGATCACGACGAGCCTGCACCCAGCCAGACACCGAAGCTTTCTGCCCTACTAGGTTTGCTATATCAGAAGAGAGAGAACGTTGTTTCATATCTGTTACTATAACAGGTTTTACTTAGTTTTAAAATAACGACTCATTTATTAAAATAAACAGCCTCCATGGCATGGGTGTCAAGTTTTAATATCGAGGACTGTCGACAACTTACTATACCTAGGCAATCTGAGCAATGGTTGACAAATATACTCTAGTGTGATATGATTTAAGTATAGGGATGTGATCTCGCTATTTCCAAGTAAGATCAAAAACAAGCTGACCGCTCTTAATACATCATTACCGCACATCTGCACGCCGACCGGGCGAATTATTGCCCCGTGGATTGTGTGCAGCGACTTTACGTAGATCTTCGTGGGCATCGAACTCGTCGATGATTTTGCGACCAAGTAGCGCCTCGATAACATCTTCAAGACTAAGCAATCCGACTGTTTCGCGAAACTCATTTACCACGACAAACAGGTGGTGGCGCGTACGGATGAACGCCGCCAAAGCCTTGTCAAGCGTCTGGTCATCGCGAATATAAAACACCTTCTTCTCCATAACGGCACTAGCTCGCTGCGAGCGCTTATTTTCCAAGCTTAGCAAATCTTGAACATAGAGCATACCAACTACATGATCAATATCGCCATCAATGACCGGCAGTCGGCTATATCCAGTCTTATACAAATCATTCAAAACAAGCGGACCCAATATTTCATCCTTTGATACCGATTCAATCATACTTTTTGGCGTCATAACGGTCTTAACTTTTACCTTGCTAAATGTTAAGCCGTTAACAATCAGTTGCCTATCGTGATTACTCAGAGCTTCGCCTGACTGCTTGACCATTTCCAGCAACTCTTCTTTTGACTCAATATCATATGCGTCGTTTGGCACAGGCGAAACACTCCGGATAGCCCGAAACATATAGGGATGACGCTCTATGAAGAGTAGTATTTTTCCCTCCCAGGCTTCGTAGAGCTTTTGAGAGTATTTTTGTAGTGGCGACATGCGAGCAATTGCCCCTGATTCAAGAGCAATAACAAATGACGCTAACAGTCCGAGCGACCAGTGAAACAATTGTATGCCGATAAAACTTAGTAGCACCAACAAAATCGCTGCCAAGACCCGTTGCAGCGAAAACAAATCTCGCAACAAACTGTGTCGTTTGAGTAACAACAATGCTTCTTGGTCGCCTTTTTTAGCGCGACGCTGTAGTTCAAAACGGCTGTGCGACGAAAGTTGCGGATGTATACCTAGCACTATGAGCAAGCACACTAAAAGTAGCAAATAAACTATCCAGAGCAGTATATCCATAGCCCTATTGTAGCCTATTATATGCTACAATAGAACTACTATTCGCTTGGGTAAAATGGTGTTTTACAAAGTATAATATATTGGAGGGAACTATGAACGGAAAAATGTGGATTATCTTTAGTGTTGTAGTGGTGACTATCATTAGCGGTATGATATACATGTCATCACGAGAGCGCTTAGACGTGAGCGACCTAAGCGAGGAGTCATCAAGTCGTATATTACCAGCAGAAGAACGCAACGGCAATATTGGCGATCGGGTTTTTGGCAATAAAGATGCGAAAATCTTGCTGATTGAGTATGGCGACTACCAGTGCAGCCCTGGCTGTCGCATGTTCCACGAAAACTTCACGCCAATCATGCAAAGCGAGGAGTATAAGGAAAAAATCGCTTTTGTTTACCGAAACTTCCCTATTCCGCAAATTCACCCAAATGCAATCGCCTCAGCCTCGGCAGCCGAAGCTGCTGGTCAACAAGGTAAGTTCTGGGAGATGTGGGACGCTCTACTTACCAATCAAGCCGAATGGAGCAGCGCAAGTCCGTCAGAGCGCAACAGTTTCTTTGAGCGCTACGCTACGGCAATAGGCATCGAGATTGAGCAGTTTCGAACCGATCAGGCTAGCGAGGCTGTGAGTAAAAAGATTGCGTTTGACCGCGCCTTGGGCGCTGCGGCTGGCATAAACGGCACACCAACAGTCATCCTTAACGGCGAACAGGTCGATGGCGAACGAATTAGCTCGACCGAGGCAATCAAGGCCTTGCTTGACGAAGCGATTGCTAAAGAAAATTAGTCCGAAAATATAAGTTTTTAATATGAAAACCACCCCGGTGCCTTGGGGTGGCTTTACTGTTTGGTCGCTACTTCTTAAAGAAGCGAAACACATGTAAATTTAATGTGCTATGTATGTTTGCCATTCGGCAGGCACCACATCCACTGCGATCTTTTTGCGCCTAGATGACACAAACGTGATTGCTATTGGCATGTGATTGTACTCCTCGTACTTATGTGTAGCCCCACGCGCTTCGACCTTTATTACTTATGCAATTTATGCTTCGGCGCGAGACACATCAATCATCATACCAGGCTCGATGCTGGCATGTCAAGAAAAGCGTCTTGATACGCTCTCTACCTCTATCCTAGAATAAGCGAGACCGTTTTGCAATATAAAAACACAAATATAATTTCTGCAACCCAACAACCAGCTAAGCGGCTGCCTACACCAACTACACGTCCTCTCTTACGAGTGGCGTACTCATACAGCGCAAGCCCCCACGCCCTCTCACCAGCTCTGAGCCAGGAACTTCTATGACTTCGATACCCTGTTCGCGTAGCTGTTGATTCGTAGCATGGTTTCGGTCATAGGCAACGACTACACCTGGCGCAATTACCAGTACATTAACTGCCGCATTCCATTGCTCGCGTGCTGCTGTAATTTGATCACCGCCACCCAACTCAATAAGCCGAACCTTTGGAAGGCTGAGTGCCGTGCGAAGCACATGCTCAATGTCATATTCACGGCTAATCTGAGGATAGGCCTGGCCCTCAACCCTATCCAATACAAACATGCTCACTTTGCCATCGGATTTACGAAGGCCCGGGTGAATAATGAACGTATCGTGATCAATCATAGCCAGAACTGTATCGAGGTGCTTGAAGGCGTGATTTTTAGGAATATCAAACGCAATAACCCGCCTAATTTCAGAATTCTTAAACAGTGCGATAGTGGCACTCTCAATCGCCTCTGCCGTAGTGCGTTGCGAAATCCCCATAGCTACTGTGTCACTAGACAACACCAACTGATCGCCACCCTCCAAAGAAAATTTCTCGTCCCGGCGGTACCACTCAGGCACCTGCGCCGAGGCAAACTGGTCATGATACTTCATAACATACTCTATAAACAACGGCTCACGACGACGTGCCGGATATTTCATCTTACTAATCGCTAACCCATTGCCAATCACCGCCGCTGAATCACGAGTGAAATAGAGATTCGGCATCGGGTCGAGGTAAAAAGGGTGTGAGTCTTTCTCGACCATCGAATGAAGTTGTTGGTAATGCTCAGGCGGCAATGTAATTTCATCTTTACGTATGCCTGCCATCACCTTTCTGACCATAGCGTGTGTCGGTAAATCAAGTAGGAACGTCTTCAATGTATCTGTCGCCCTTCGTGAGCCTTGCTTTGAGAGGCGAATCATCTCATCGACAAATTGCTCGCGCAACGTTTCACGACCTAAGGCCTCTGTCGCTAGTTGATCCAAATACAGCACCTCAACCCCACGACCACGCAAGACATTTGTAAATCGATCATGCTCTTCTCTTGCTTGCTTTAAATCTGGAATATCATCGAACAGTAAATCGTCAAGATTAGCGGGCATTAAGCCCTCTAACTCCTTACCTGGCCGATGCAATAGCACCGTTTTTAATTTACCAATTTCCGATGTTACGCGTATTGGATGATCCACACCTATCACTCCTATTGCTGGTCATTACTTACTATTATGATAGCATAAGCTAGTTAAAAATAAAAACGAGAACCGTGCTATAATATGATTTATGCAAGAATGTATCGCACTTCTGGCTCCGGCGCTTATCGCGCTTGGCCTTTATAACCATCTTCATCAAAACAGACTATCAAACAAAAAGCTGCTTTTTAGCTATGGCATATTTGTACTACTTGTAAACCTGTGCACCTACCTTGTGCTGATTTTTCTGCTCGGTAGAAATGAGATAATTTTCGAATATAAGTCGTTTATCGTCTACTTAATTATCTCAGGAATATTCGCTTTTATTTTGCCATTTGTAGTCAACTTGATTGAAAACGCAGTAGCAATTGAAGTCAAAAATAAGCAATGACCGACAACCCCCCTAAGCGAATCTTATTGAAAAATATCATTATACTAGTACTTATTGCGTTATCTTCGCTATTTCTCGTGACTAGTCGCTACAAGCAGGCGCACTTCAATGACGCACGGATTGACGAAATTATTTTTTACTTCACGAATGGCCTAGCCGATGGGCAGATGAGTAGTTTTGGTGAAATCGCCCAGGACAACGTTTTGTTTTTGCTGATTGTCCTATTTCTCTTACTGCTGCCGGTCATTGATTTTTATCGCAATCGTATCGTGATTCACTTCGATCTGTCGCTCTTTGGCAAAAAACGGAAAGTCCACCTCAATCCATCCAAAGCTTCACTCAAGCTTAAGCTTTCATATGCCATCATCGTGTTTTTAATCTCAATCTGGATATTACTAGGTAGTTTTGGCGTATTTGGCTATCTTCGGTCTGTTGCGCTGTCTGGGCAGATATACGAGCAACATTACATTGAACCATCAAAGGTAAATTTAGTATTTCCTGAGCACAAACGCAACCTAATTTATATATATCTAGAGTCAATGGAGAATACAATTGCTTCAAAAGAATATGGTGGTCAAGCTGAAACTTCAATCATACCAGAGCTAGAGTCACTGGCACTAGACCCTGGTAACATTTCTTTTTCAAATAACCCAACTGGACTAGGTGGCGCCCTGCCAATCCGCGGCACAACCTGGACCGTGGCAGCCATGGTAGCGCAGTCTGGCGGTCTACACCTAAAATCTTCTAGTACCTCACTGATTGGCGAAGAGGGCAACGGTTATGGCAACTTTAATGAATTCCTGCCTGGCGCCTACACACTCGGCGATATTCTCCAAAAACAAGGCTATAACCAGACATTTATCATGGGATCAGAAGCAAGTTTTGGTGGACGCGATAAGCTACTGACGCAGCATGGAAATTACAAGATTAAAGATTATTCTTACGCAAAAGAACAGGGGCTTATTCCGGAAGATTATGGCGTCTGGTGGGGCTACGAAGACTATAAGCTAATCGATTTTGCCAAAACGGAACTGGAAACTCTCAGCAAATCAGATCAACCGTTCAACTTGCAAATTTTAACGGCCGATACGCACTTTACCGATGGCTACCTAGACCCGGCCTGCGACACCTCACACGAAAACCAGTACGATAATGTTTATGCCTGCTCCTCCAAACTGATTGGTGAGTTTGTCGATTGGATTATGCAACAAGATTTTGCAGCCAACACAACAATTATACTTTCAGGGGATCACCTGGGCATGCAAACATCGTATTATGACGAGAAGATAACCGACCCAGGCTATCAGCGCACAATATACAATACATTTATCAATGCTGCTATTTCTCCAATAAGTCGACAAGATCGGTTGTTTACCTCGCTTGATATGTACCCTACTACGCTAGCAGCTATGGGCGTCGGCATCGAGAACGACCGAATAGGTCTCGGCGCTAACCTGTTCTCAGACCAACCGACACTAATTGAGCACTTTGGCAGTGTTCAGTCATTAGACAATGAACTGACACGACGATCAGCACTTTATGAGCAAACTATTTTAACTAAACAAAACAACTAACAGTAATCACGAAGTCGGACAGACTCCCTCACGCGGGGTGCCATCCTGATCGGTTATGATATAAGTCATATCTGGGTAGCCTGCATAAGCTCCCTGTATACAATAAGTGCCCTCCTCAGGTGGATCTGGTTCTGGCAAGATTTCTTTTGGGACCCCACTATTGCCAGGCGCTGCCCATGGATGCCAAAATGATTTTACTGGCCACGAACCCCCACGCTTAGTAAATCGATCGATTAGTTGTGTATAAAATCCACGAACAACCTCCTGGCGATCAATCCACCAGCTGTCAGCCGGTACACTTGCGATATAACTTTCAAGGGTCGCCTGTGTTACTGGCACATTCCATGTTTTTGAGTCCCAGCCAGTTATCAGGATGCTGTTTGCCGATACATTATCATCACATCTCATCACCACACTGGCCGTATTCCCGCCTGATTTTGCATGTATTGTTGAGTAAGTAGGGTCGGCAATCAACTCAAGGCAAACCATATGAAACAACACGCCATTCTGCACGTCAGTTAGGCCACTGTAATGAACACCTTCTTTCTGTACCCTGGTCAAGGCCACCTCTTCAGGAGCCTCCGCCAGCTCGCCCATTGTCGTTCTGCTCTGGGCATATTCTAATTCAAGTTTCTTCTGAGCGTCAGAAAGAGCAGAGACAATCGAAGCCCTGGCTGCCCTTTGGCGCATATTTTTATATGACACCACTCCGATAGTTGATAAAATCGCTATAGCCGAAATAATAATTACGATCTCAACTAGCGTAAATCCGTATCTACCACTATTTTTGCGGATTACCATATTACTCACTATACCCTACTTTGTGTTGTTTTTCTTTTTTTCAAGCGTTAGCGTGTTGCTGGGTCTATTGCTTTGACTTGTTCAATCGCTACCAACACCTCATTCACCTCTACCAATGCCCTATTCAAACCGTCGCCCGCATAATAACTTTGACCGGGGTTATCACCAAGCACACTAGGAAGCGCTGCCCACTCCTTGGCTAGTTCGGCGGCAAATTGCTCTTTGGTTAAGCGGCTGTTTAAATAGTCGTTCACGCCACGCTTACTCAGAAGAGTCATCGCTAGGCTGTCTTGAACGGTTTCATCAAACTTCAGGCTAGTATCGAGATCAAGTTGCTGAACTAGACTGTCAAGTGTAGTATTGATGATCTGATACCGCCCAACAGCGCTACTTGGACTGCCACTGTCGATAAAGTCACTCTGCCACCTAAGCACCTCTGCTACCGACATACTTGTAAAATCTAACTTGTCATTACTAGCATTACCAAAATATGCATTGTAATTACCTCTACTCTCGGCCTGAGCAATCAACTCAAGCAAAGGCTGACATGTTTCTGGGTCAACTACCAATGAACGATTCATACTACCTATAATATAAGCAGTTGCGCCTATAGTAAATATACCAGCCAACACATGTAACGTTTTAAACTTACGTATTCGACGCTTAATATTTCTTAAGCATGTTCTAAATCTTCTTACTAGTTTAGTCACGCTTATGTATTATAGGGAAAAGACTAGTATGTCGCAAGAATGGCTAATTAGCACTCTTGCATAGTGAGTGCTAATTTTATATACTAAGTATAGAAACTTACTTTCGCTTGGGAACGGAGGATGGAATATGCAACCACAACAAGAAGATAAGCAAAAACCACTTGAGAAGTTTGGAATAGACTTAACAGCTCTTGCACGTGAAGGCAAATTAGACCCAGTCATTGGGCGTGACGAAGAAATTCGCCGGACAATGCAAATACTCAGCCGCAGAACTAAGAATAACCCAATATTAATTGGCGAGCCGGGCGTTGGCAAAACTGCCATCGTTGAAGCATTAGCCCAGCGCATCATTAAAAATGACATACCGGATTCGCTAAAAAATAAACGACTAATTAACCTCGAAATATCGTCGCTACTGGCCGGGGCGTCATTTAGGGGGCAATTTGAAGAGCGGTTAAAGTCGGTGCTGAACGAAGTTGAGGAGGCAGCCGGTGAGATTATTCTATTTGTCGATGAAATTCACACTATGGTCGGAGCTGGTGGTGGTGAAGGTAGTATGGATGCTGGCAATATTCTAAAACCAGCTCTTGCGCGTGGCAAATTACATATGATTGGCGCAACCACCCTAGCCGAATATCGAAAATATGTCGAAAAAGACGCGGCTTTAGCGCGTAGATTCCAACCAATCTATGTTGGCGAGCCAAGCCTTGAAGACACCATCGCAATCTTACGTGGCTTGAAAGAAAAATACGAAGTACATCATGGAGTAAACATCTCTGATGATGCGATCGTGGCCGCCGCACGACTATCGGCTCGCTACCTGCCTGACCGATTTCTGCCAGACAAAGCCGTCGACTTGCTCGA
This sequence comes from uncultured Candidatus Saccharibacteria bacterium, assembly GCA_964552745.1. Lineage (GTDB taxonomy): Bacteria > Patescibacteriota > Saccharimonadia > Saccharimonadales > Saccharimonadaceae > Nanosynbacter. The sequence goes on from CAZKHR010000001.1 coordinate 20,455, forward strand.
TGAGGCAACAAGTGCACTAAAGATGCAGCTTGAAAGTGTACCTATTTCCCTAGATCGCTTACAAAATCGTAAACTGCAACTTGAAATTGAAGAGGCCGCCCTAAAAAAAGACAAATCCGACAGTGCCAAGTCCCGAAAAGAAGAAATTCGTAAAAATATCGATAAGATATCGCAAGAATCATCTAAAATCGAAGCTCGCTGGGAACATGAAAAAGGCATCTTAGCGACTGTGCACTCAGCCGCCGAAACTATTGAGTCCCTGCGCGGTAAGCTAGAGGTTGCTGAACGCGAAGCGGACCTGGCAACTGCTAGTCGCCTCAAGTATGGCGAAATTCCCGAACTGGAAAAGAAATTGGTGACCGCCCGAAAAGAGCTTGCAGCTATTCCAGGCAACGATCGCATGCTTCGTGAAGAAGTGACACCAGATGATATTGCTGCAGTTGTGGCTCGCTGGACAGGAATTCCGGTAGAGCGACTGGTTGAAACGGAAGGAAATAAATTAGCCAAGCTAGAGGAAGCGCTTGGAAAGCGGGTTATCGGTCAAGATCGAGCCATCACCTCAATTGCTAACGCAATACGTCGCTCTCGCGCTGGACTAGCAGACAGCAATCGCCCAATCGGCTCATTCCTCTTTCTGGGGCCGACAGGTGTAGGTAAAACAGAAGTTGCCAGAAGCCTGTCCGAGCAGCTGTTCGATGATGAGCATGCAATGATTCGTATCGATATGAGCGAATATATGGAGCAACACGCCGTTAGTCGATTAATTGGCTCCCCTCCTGGCTATGTCGGTTATGACCAAGGTGGGCAACTAACCGAAGCCGTGCGTCGTAGGCCTTATTCGGTAATACTTTTTGATGAAATTGAAAAAGCCCATCCCGATGTTTTTAACGTTCTGCTCCAAGTACTCGATGACGGTAGATTAACCGACGGCCAAGGTCGGACAGTTAACTTCACCAATGCAATTGTTATCATGACCAGTAATATCGGATCGCAAGAGATTATGGATTTTAAGGGTGATGATTTTACAAAACTAGAAGAGAATATGTTTGATATATTGCGTCGCCATTTTCGACCAGAGTTTCTCAACCGTATCGACGATATCGTAATTTTTGACCGCATCTCTAAAGAGTCAATGCGTGCAATCACAGACGTGCAGTTAGCTAGAGTTGCTAAACAAGTTAGCGATTCTCGTAATATTAAGCTGGAATTTAACGATGATGTAAAAGCAATGCTCACGAAAGACGGCTACGACCCAATATTTGGTGCGCGACCACTCAAAAGGCTTATTCAAAAACGCATCCTTGACCCGTTGGCACTAGAGATTATCAATGGGCATATCAACGAGAACCAAACTATAAGCGTACGCCTAATAAATAATACCTTCTCTTTTACACCAATCTAGCTAGGCCCACTAGACCAGCTCTATACAGCCTCGACTTGGCCTTCTAATTAAACCCTTCATAGCTAGTCGCTTTAGCGTCCTATTGACAGTTTCTCTGGCTAGTCCCGTTCGAGACGCTAAATTTGCTTCAGTAATACAAATTTTGCCCGATTCTTCGCCGGCTCTACCTAGGATTATCAATAATTCCTGGAATATTCTACTCTCGGCACTACCCTCCATAGACACCGCTAAGCGTATCATTGTATCGTAATTGTCGCGACTAGATTGTTGTAAAACCTCAGACAGCACACTTGGGTTGGTCCTTAAAAGTTCATGAAAATTTGACTTAGGGATGAGCTTGACAATCGATTTCTCAACAGCTTCTATATAAAACCTTGAAGGCAGGTTAATTATTGACTCAGATAGAGGCAGCAAGTCTCCAGCCTGGTAAATATTAATTGATAGCTTATCTCCCCTGTTAGAGATGTAGTATTGAGCAACGCGACCCCTGACAACCAATATAACCGGGGCGTCCTCGCCAGCTTGAACGATATTCTCGCCAGAATCAAACTCCTTCTCCGGGTGTCGCTCAAAAAAAACCATTAGGCTGACCTCTTGATGGCTATCCAGTGGTTGTAAAGTTGTCATTTGTATTAATTCCTCCACAAAGCCCACCTATAATATACTAATTATACCAAACTAGCATCTACAAAAGAAGCGCTCAATATAAATAACTTTAAAGCAAGAAGTCGGCTCCAACGACCGACTCCTTGCGATAGATCAACCTGACTTCTATACCATTTCGCAAACGCCCCCAGCACAGGCCAATTCCTTAGCTCCCATGGTCTGGTCGTTCTGCTCATAGATAGACAGCCTAGAGAAATCAATCTTACCAAGCTTCTTGAACCGCTCCTCGTACTCTTCCTTGGTTATCTCTTCGTACGGAGCTAGCTGATAGACATGGTCGGTGCGTGGCAAGAATGACAGTCCACCAACGATATCCCAGTTATCGTAAACGAAGTTAGCGACACTCAACCACTCATCATCACCAGAGTAAATTGTCACTGAAGGATTGTGCTCGGTAAAATGCTCCTTTAGTCGCTTCCACTCTGCCAACATCTCCAGGGCCGAAACATCCTTAGATACGACAGCTCCTTCTGGTGCCTTCACTGGAAACTCCATAACCATGGTAGTGGTAGTACCTTTAGTGTAGCCAACCTCTGGGAATATCGGCACGCCCTGCTCCTCAGCAAGCTTCAGTAGCGGGTCGTTTACGCTGATTCGCACCCGCCTAACAAAGTACTTAGCAAACCAAGGGTGCATACCTGAACCAACACCAAGTAGTTGCCCTGAATTACCGTGTGGCTTCACACAAGTAATTGCCGTTGATGGGTTTTTACCAAACCTCTTGGCGTAAACCTTATTGACCTTGACACTCTCGTCTCGTAAAGCTTCTAGGTTTTCGTCATTTCTAACTATTTTGTTGTCATAATAACCAGTAATCGAAACTCCAAGTAGCTGCTCATCTTCACAGTTATCGTGCCACTCTTTAGATAAGTAACTAAAGTTGGTCAATGTAGCCTGGTAGGTACCGAGTATAGTCGCAAGTCGCATCTTACGCTTAAGGCTATTTATGTCATCATCAGGACGAACAACTATCGACGTCAGGTTACAGAACTGCTTAGAGCGTAGGTAGATTTCCCCACAAGGGTTAACACCGACTTGTGACTGGCCCTTGAGCTTATCCCAACGTCTTTTCGACAGTTGCTTCTCAAGACCTCCGCGATTAAAGATGCCCCTTTCTCCGCTACCTGATGACACCAAAGCAGTCCATTCTTCCAGGAATTCAGTAGCTGTTGGCTTAACTTCGTACACTGCAGAGTTATTGGCCATCGATCGTTGACCCTCGGTCTGCCAAAAGGCCCCCTTCTTTGAGTCACGCATCGCCTTGTCGTCAAGAGCCGACAAAGAAATTAACGCAGAACGACGTACGCCACCGGCAACAACAATCAATCCAATCTGACAGATGAGATCGTGAAGATCAAGAGTCGAAAGTCTTCTGCCTTGGCGAGTTAACATCTTGCTTCTAGTGAATTGCATCAACTCCCTTAGTGGCTCAGGACCAGATGAGCGACCGCCCATTGTCTGTAGTCTAGCACCAGCTGGTCGAAGTTTTGAGTAATCGATTTCAACATCATAACCACTCGCCCAAACACCACAAGCCTCAGCAAAGGCATCAGCCCAACCCTCTTTACTATCTTCGACAACAATAGGCGACTTAGATTTACCATTCTGTCGTTGAATTTGCGGAAACTTCTCTACATTCTCAGGCTCCACCGTAAAACCACAACCAGCTCCACACATCGACACGTACATGATCTCAGCCAAATCCTGCCAAGTTGTTGGCGCTATGTAGGCGCAGTTATACGCCACGACATCAGTTGCGTCACAAGCTGCGCCAGCGGACCAAAGTAGTCGCATTGATGGGCAGACTTCTTGACTTAAGATTCCTTCTCGAACCTCAGCGTACTCCTTATCTGTCAAGCTATTGCCTAGTCGCTTTTTCATGTAATTCATAAATCTATCGATTGCCTCAACCCAGGTTTCTCTGCGGCCTAAATCGTCTCGCCAACGAGCATAAAACTGGTAAAATATAAACTCCTGGTATGATGACTTAAAATATTTAGAGCTCTCTGCAACCTGTTGACGAATTTCTGGAGTCACCACAGATTCATCAACACGACCCTTCGCACGCTCCTCACGATACAAGATATATGCCTTAGCGGTCTCAGTAAACCCAGCTAGCATCAATTGTCGCTCAACCTCATCCTGAACAGCCTCTACTGTCGGCGTAAAAGATTTGTAGACGCTAGCCACGCGCATTAATTCAGTATTTACTCGGTGTGAAATATATTTTGCATCACGGTCGCCACCCTCTTTGGTTTCATCAAGGGCTTTTTTCACGGCGCTCTCAATTTTACTCACCTTAAACTTTACAACACTACCGTCACGTTTTTGAATATCAGAGATCTGCTTCTTGTAAACATAGACTCCTGTTTTGTCCTCAAACTTTACACCCTCTACTGGTGTATCAACTTCCTTTGACACAATACCCTCCTAAATTTTATATTTTCACCCTATCACTAGGACCGTTAGCGCTATATGTAGTGTACATCAAGTCCTTTCAAACACTATGTGATTCATGTCACGTTCAGCAAGTCTTAATTACAACAAGCACTTTCTCATCTGGTGCATTTAGCGTCTATGGTTATTATTACAACGCTACATATAGCGTTTCTATAGAGACAACCAGCTATTAAGTGACCTATATCACACAAATAATATCAATAATCCTATACACTTAGGTATACAGATATCAAAGATTGAGCTTGGGCAAGCAGGGCGAAAATCCCTCACTGTCGCGCAACTGTAAAGTCAGAAAACCAGCTCGATATAAGTTAGCAATCTTCGCGTCAAAGAGTAAATTACAGCCTTTACTAACGACTCCTGCGATAGATTGCAAAGGAGGGACAAATGGAAGCGCACACCACGACTCTTGATTACCCCTCTGTTGATGTCGCTTATTCAGATTTAGATTTTGACTCCACTGACGTCGACTCGGCTTTTGACCATATTGGCAACTTAGATGATACGCCGAAAATACCTGATCGTGGTTTTGATGATCTCACCATAGCTTACGATTCGGAGCTTCCTGCTAGTTTCTCGCCAAACTTTGAGAATATGGATGATAATACCCCTAGACAACATAACAACCTCCTAGCCGATGAATCAGATGCTATTTCGTCTTCAGAAAACGAACTAACTAATAGCTCCGAGATTGACTTTGATGCCAAAGATGACAAGCCCCAAACCCAAACCTATGTTATCGCTGAAGACGGGAAAATATTCCCAGAAGATAAAGTAGATAAGCCAGAAGAACGACTAAATTATGAATTAGAGCTAAAAACCGAGGAGCAAAGGCAAGCACTGTCCGAAATTCAAGACAGCTCAGAAAAATCGGTAGAGATAAAAATCCTATTTAGCACAGAAACTGACAACCAGGGGCGAATAGTGAAGTCCTACTCTGTTCAGACGTATACACCACGGGGAGAAGACGAAAATGGACGAACTAGATTTGAGTTGTCATCTGACATAGAGATCGAGATAATTGAAGACGATGTGAGCGAGAATGAAGACACCGAGAGAGCCGAGCCCCTGCCGGCTGCCGGTTCTGGCGACAGCCCTCAAGCCACCGAGCAAGACAATCTTGAAGATGCTTCATCAGTATCAGTGCATGACGCAGACGACTCTATCGAACCAGAAAATACGACTCTGTCCGCCAAGCCAACCTCCTCACACCCCGGCATCGACGACCAGGCAAGCCCAGAATATAACGAAAATCTTAGCGATAACGACCCCTGGTCTCAAGACAGCTCAAGCGATGATCATAACAAACCAACCAACCCAACCACACCAGCACCCGAAGACCTCCCACAAGGGGATAATCCAAACGAAGCCCCGCCTTCAATAGATACCGAACATTTCGCTAACAAAAATCCCACTATCACTACGACAGAGAATGAGAATGACAATAAATACAACCAAGAAAATATCACCGCCAGCACCGACGAAAAACCGACCGTTATTGCCAAAGAAAATCCGTCCCCACCCCAGACAGAGCAAGCTCAAGAACCACTGCTCGACATTCCTGAGGTGCAATCCACCACCAGCTCCAACGACGCGCAAACCAAGGCAACCACCACCAAGCCCCAGATCAAAGCAGCCCGGCCTTTAAAGGCCAAGCCAGTCGTCAATTATTCGACCAGAGAAAACGCTAGTCAAATTACCCCTAAAAGCAATGAGGTGCCGACAACTGTCGAACCTCAGGTTAATCAACCAGCGGAGATTATACAAAACACCAAACATAATTCTGAGATTTCCCAGGCAGAAACCAAGACACCTGAAGCCTCGACCGTAGATTCTCCAGCCCCTAGCCTAGATGCTGATACCTCAGACCAATCAACCGAAACCACTATTCATCAAAATAGTATCAGTGAGCAAACTACCGAACATCCGAAAGTAACAGAAGTAGCCCCACTGAGCCAGCAAAACTCATCACCCCTAAAGCCCGAAGCACCTCAAGCTCCGGCTGAAGTGACCAAGGAGACTTCAGCGAACAGCATCGAAGCCTCAGACAACTCCACTGAGAATTATCAAACCATCAAGGAAGCTCCAGTTCCGGAGGTGTATCCCCTGGGTTTTCTGGAAA
>CAZKHR010000002.1:0-20625 GCA_964552745.1 uncultured Candidatus Saccharibacteria bacterium
TGGTCGGGGTGAAAGGACTTAAACCTTCGACCTCTCGGTCCCAAACCGAGCGCGCTATCAACTGCGCCACACCCCGAAAATGGGAATTGGGCATCCCACTGCCCCAGTTTAGCACAATTTAGGCAAGAAAGTCCAGCTTAAACCCGAAAGAAATCTCTTCGCTAACTACCGCCAGGACTCACACCCTTTCAAGGAAAATATACAGATAGAGTGACTAAGTAGGTTAGAACACTTAACAGCTAGTTATTTCGCAAACTCAATTGCTCGTGTTTCACGAATAACATTAACTTTGATCGTGCCTGGATATTGCATAGTACTCTCAATCTTGGTTGCAATATCGCGCGCTAGTTTAATTGCCGAAAGATCATCGATTCGCTCAGGCGTAACGATAACTCGCACCTCGCGACCTGCAGAGATGGCATAGGCTTTATCAATTCCATCAAAACTCGTTGCAACATTCTCTAGGTCGCGCATACGTTCAGCAAAGTTCTCAGACGATATGTTACGTGCGCCAGGTCGAGCCGCCGAAGCTGCATCACAAACTCGAACAATCAACGCCTCAGGGGTTGTTGCGTCGATATCATCATGGTGTGCCTCAATCGCGTGAACAATTCGCTCATCCATACCATATTTGCGAGCCAGCTCGGCGCCAATATGATGATGCTTGCCTTCAATCTTATGAGTTACTGCCTTACCAATGTCATGCAAAAGTGTAGCAATCTTAGTAATACGGACATCTGCGCCAATCTCCTCTGCAATCATGCCAGCAATTGACGCCATCTCGGTTGAGTGCTTCAATACGTTTTGCCCATAGCTGGTACGGAACTTAAGCTCACCAAGCAACTGAAGCATCTCTTTCGGAATACCAACCACACCCGTCTCGCGCATCGCATCTTCTCCGGCCTGCTTAATTTCCTTTTCGATCTGCTTCTGCGCCTTAACCACCACCTCTTCAATCCGTGCCGGGTGAATACGCCCATCTTTCATTAGCATCTCCAGGGTAATTCGTGCCACTTGCCTACGAATTGGATCGAAGCTTGAAAGAATAATCATCCCCGGCGTATCATCCACCATAATGTCTACACCAGTGACACGCTGGAGCGCCTGAATATTTCGCCCCTCTTTGCCGATAATACGGCCCTTCATCTCATCATCTTCAAGCTTGACTGCCGTCACTGTGCGCTCTGCCGTCACATCGCCACTCATTCGCTCCATAGCAGTTAACAGGATCATCTGCGCTCGCTCTTCAGCGTCATCAGCTGCATCATGTTGTAATTTTGACACTAGGCCGACCAAGTCCTCTTTAATATCACGTTCGGTCATTTTCATTAGTTTTTCAGCAGCGTCCTTCTTCTTAAGGCCAGCAATTTTCTCTAACTTCTCTTGTTGCCTGGTGCGGATGTCGCGAATCTCATTCTTCAGCCCTTCGACTTCGTCTTCTTGCGAACGTAGTTTCTCAGCACGACTGTCGAGTTGCTCAAGTTTACTATCGAGTGACCTTTCCCGATCTGCCAGACGATTTTCGGTCTTCTGCATCTCTTTGCGCCGTTCGTTTTCGATCTTAAGCGCCTCATCTTTGGCCTTGAGCACAATGTCGCTAGCTTTTGTTTTAGCATTGGCAATCTCTTGCTCGACTTTTTGCTTGCCACGGGTCTGCTTCGTACGCTGGTACCCCACAAAGCCACCAACGCCAGCACCAATACCAACCAAGGCGGCAATTATTATTTCTATCATGTTATTCCTTTCTTGCGGGCGTACGAAAAAGCCAACCAGTGCCTCTTAGGACTTTGGTTTTATCATTACTCTATCTATATGCACGGTCATGCGTTTCTTACACTCGTAAATATCAAATTATTTATAGATTTCGAATTGCCTATATTCACATAGGCTTACTTTAATTGTACGCTAAAACTAACTAACGTGCAAATCAAAAACCTGTCTTACTATGACAACGTTTAGCGCTAATCTCGAACCGATAAGCATACGTAAACCATCAGAGCTGTGTTAAGAGAGATTTTCTCTGCACAGCCATAGCTAAGGTCGCCCCTAATCGTCACCCTTGCTACAACTGGCGCTCTAGGATCTCTCGGAAGCCCCGGAATAGCAAAGACTAGCTAATCTTCAATTTACTTGCGTGGCTTAGTAGTGTGCGCCTCAGAACCGTATTTGGGCAAAATAATCTGATCATCTTGACCGAGCTTCAAGCGCTCTAATGCTCGTGTTTGCCAACCCTCTCCTTGTTCGCCAACAATTGGCACACTTAGGCTGTCAGCCAAAGTATTCATGACAGTCATGCCGATTCGTAAACCAGTAAAACTCCCCGGCCCTTTCATCACACCAATGCCGGAAATATCCTGAAAGGTAGCAGACCTCTCTTTCAGCTTGTCGCGCAAAAAACCCAACAAATAGCGCGCCAAAGTCCGCCCTGCTCCCCACTCATAAGATGTTCGTTCCCGCCCAGAAATTAGCGTCAAGCAACAAGTTGAGGCTGAGGTGTCAATCAAGATAATCACTTCATCGCCTCCAGTAATTCTTTTGACCGCGCACCTAATGCCGTAATGACCACTTCTCTACCGCTTTCACTGACTGCAGTAATCTCAAGACGCAACCTGTCTGCGGGCAATGCCGACTCAGCCGCTCCTCCCCACTCCACTACTGTCACAGTTCTCGGGTCGGCTACCGCTTCAGCCAATTCATTAACCATGATTCCAGCCTGCTCCAATCGATAAAAATCATAGTGTCTTAACTCTAAGCCATCACGAGCCTCATAGGTGCGGCTAATCGTAAATGTCGGACTCTGTATCGCCTCGAAAATACCCATACCCTCAGCTAAACCCTTGGTAAAGGTCGTCTTACCAGCGCCGACATCGCCCACCAACTCTAGTGATTCGCCACCACGAACCTTTCGACCAAAATTCCACGCAATTTTTTTCATCACCTCTTCGCTGTCGATCACTATTTTCATCTCTTTATATTTTATCATGTTTGCAGTAGCATAAAAAATTGTTTTGTCGTATAATAACCGTAAGAAATATGCGCATATCAGACGACGTCGTTGAAAAAGTATTGCAACAGGGTGGGGTAATTGATGAATCTCGGCTTGTCGAGTTAAAGTCGCTCGCGAAAAGCTCTCGAATCTCCCTCCAGGAGGCGGCCGTCAACGAACAAGTTACTACCCAGCAAGATCTAGCGATACTCATCAGTAAGCAAACTGGTGTGCCATTCATTGAAGTTAATCCAAAGGATATATCCAAAGAAGTTCTCTTTAAGATCCCCGAACATATCGCCAGACAATACAATGTCGTTCTTTTCGCCCAAGATTCAGACGGCACACTAAGTCTTGCCATGGAAGATCCAGACGATATTCAAGCACTAAACTTCATTCAAAAAGAAGTTGGCTACAATCTCAAAGTGTTTTTGGCAACTCACGACAACATTATCAATTGCCTAGAAAGCTACCGTGGCGAGCTAGGCAAAGAACTTGAGGATGTTATTTCAGTACAGCAAGAAAGTGCCCAAGAGGAAACCCAGGCAGTAAGCGAAGAGCAATTTGCCGAAGATTCACCAATCGCTCAAACAGTAAACCTACTCCTTGAATACGCCATAAAATCCCAAGCAAGCGACATTCATATTGAGCCACGCGAGGGCTTTGTTCAGATTCGCTACCGCATTGACGGTGTTCTGAAGGAAGTTAATAAACTACCACGGAATGTTCTTGGTGCGTTAGTTAGTCGTATTAAAATCCTCTCAAACCTCAAAATTGACGAACGGCGTGTTCCACAAGACGGACGATTTAAGATTAGCGTATCAAGCAAGCAATACGCCCTTCGTGTTAGCACCCTGCCAATTGCCGATGGCGAAAAAGTAGTGATGCGTATCCTGGATGAATCAAACCAATCAGTCACCCTAGAAAACCTTGGCTACTGGGGTCGATCACTCGCAGTCATGAAAGAGGCGATGACTCAGCCGAATGGAATGATCCTGGTTACTGGTCCGACTGGTTCAGGCAAATCAACCAGCTTATTTAGCGTCTTATCTGAACTTAACACTCCTGATGTCAACATTTCAACTATCGAAGATCCTGTTGAATACAAGATACTAGGCGTTAACCAGGTTCAAACCAACCCCAAAGCTGGCATGACATTCGCCTCTGGACTACGAGCACTGTTGCGCCAGGACCCAAATATCATCATGGTAGGCGAGATTCGTGACACCGAAACTGCCAATCTTGGCGTGCAGGCAGCTCTGACTGGACACCTAGTGTTTTCAACACTTCACACCAACAATGCCGCTACCTGTCTGCCTCGTCTGCTTGATATGGACATTGAGCCATTCCTAATCGCTTCGACGGTTAAAGCCGTTGTTGGTCAGCGTCTTGTTCGACGACTTTGCTCTTTCTGTCGCCAGCAATACACGCCAGATGGTGCCGAGGTAAAGGTAATAACCGACCTATACTCAGGTGCTCAAGAAGAGGCAATTGCTAACATTCACGAACTTGAGACTCAAGCTGCTGATGAAAAAATCGGCAATGACGCACCACTCAGTACGACCAAGGAGCAGATCACTCACCTATGGCGCGCTAACCCTGATGGCTGCGACGAGTGCAACCATGCCGGGTTCAAGGGACGAACTGGTATCTATGAGGTGCTTGACGTCTCTATCTCCGTTCAAAAGCTGATTACTGCCAATGCTACTAGCAACGACATTCAGACCGAAGCGGTCAACGAGGGCATGCTAACTATGCAGGCTGACGGACTAATCAAGGCACTTCGTGGCATTACAACCATTGAAGAAGTGCTTCGCGTAACGAGGGAGCAGTAACTATGCCAAAATTTAATTTTACGGCTATCAAAAAGGGCGGCAGTACAGTCAGTGGCACACTAGAGGTTGCGGATCGCCTAACCGCCATCAACTCTATAACCTCCCAGGGCCTGAGATTAATAGATTTGACAGAACAACGACAAAGTGGAATAAGCCTAAAGACAGTCCGAACAAAAAACCGAAAAGTCAAGTCCGATGACCTAGTCATGTTTACTCGCCAACTTAGCGCCATGATATCTGCTGGCGTACCAATTGTCAGAGCACTCAACTCCATGACTCAGCACGCTACTAGCCCAACTTTTAAACACGCAATTAACGATGTTGCCAAGCGTATCGAGGGCGGAGACTCGTTTGCCAATGCACTGGATCATTATCCAGCTATCTTCAATGACGTTTACGTAAATATGGTACGAGCTGGCGAATCAGCGGGTATTCTCGATGACATCCTAAAGAGACTAGCCCTGCAGCAAGAGAAAAACGCGACAATTCGCAAAAAAGTCAAAAGCGCCATGTCCTACCCAATCGTCCTAGTGGTCATCATGTTCTTTGCTTTTTTTGGACTGATGCTATTTGTTATTCCAATGATTGGTGAAACGATTAAAGATCTAGCTGGTGAAGATGCCGAGCTACCGGCGCTCACTCAAACCATGCTTGCAATTAGCGACTTCCTTATTGGCTATTGGTACATTATATTTCCAATACTATCTGTAGCGATCTACTTGCTGCTCAGATATATTAAAACGCCAAAAGGCAAGAGGCAGTTTCATTTATTCCTGATCAAAGCGCCAGTACTGGGTATGATTAATAAGAAACTAGCGATTGCTCGCTTCACCCGCACCTTCTCCGCCCTAATCGGCGCTGGCGTAGCAGTACTAGAGGCGCTTGATATTACCGCTCGAGCAATTGGCAATAAAATCTACGAGGACTCTATCAATAAAGCGGCCGAACGTGTCAAGAACGGCGAGGTTCTTTCGAAGGTTATCATGGAAGATGATGAGCTATATCCGGCAATCGTTAGCCAAATGCTATCTGTCGGCGAGGAGACTGGGCAAACCGACAAGGTACTAGTTAAAGTAGCCGACTTCTACGAAGAAGAGGTTGATAATGCAATCTCTGGCCTGAGTTCGACAATTGAGCCGATAATGATTGTGATTATGGGTGGTATGGTCGGCCTGATCGCTGCCAGTGTCATGATGCCAATTACCGGTATCGCCAATCAAATCGAATAAACTCTAGTCCGGCCAAATAGCTTATGCTATAATAAGGTTGGAAATCAATTATCGTGGGCTCTATTTGTGACTGAATTATTTTATACAAACAAACCAATCATCGGCTTAGATATCAGTAAGACTGGTATTCGTGTTGTTTCAGCAGATAAATCAAAAACGACAATACACGGCTATGGTTCGGTCGATCTCGACCCCTCAAAGGTCATGGACGATATTCGCCAAAGTCAGAGCTATCTATTAGAGAAATTAGATACTCTTTTTAAGAAGAATATCATCGGAAAACTAAAGGGGGAGCGCGCTATCCTTGGTATACCAGCAGCACGTACCTTCACTAGGACGTTCACCTTGCCAACTGAAAAAGAAAATGCCATCAGACAAGCAGTAAACCTCGAAACTGAGCAATATATTCCCATGCCTCTAGAAAACCTCTACGTCGATCATGAGGTTATCAAGCACAGTAAAACCGACTTAACAATCCTAACCTGTGCCGTGCCAAAACAGTTTATCGATGGAATTCTAGGCATTACAAAACAAGCAGGAATTGATGTTGTAATGGTTGAGCCTGGCATCAATGCCGTTTCGCGACTGATTGAAGCGACGAAAGAAGGTGGCGGACTGCCAACCATTCTTGTTGACATTGGCCCTGTCGGCACCGACGTAGCTATCTATGATAACGCCATTCGCGTTACTGGCAGCTTAACGACTGGCAGTAACACCCTAACGCTCGATATCGCTAAACGCATGGACGTACCACTTGAAACAGCTCACCAGCTCAAGGTACTAAGTGGCCTCAATGCTGGACCTCGTCAGGAAAAAATCAGCGCTGCCCTGCGGCCTAGCTTAATGAAAATTGTTAACGAAACAAAGAAAATTATACGCTTTTACACTGAGCGCTTTCCGGAAGAAGATAAGATCGAACAGGTCCTGATTGTCGGCAGTGGCAGTGGCGTACCTGGACTGGGTGAATTCTTCACCAATGAACTAATCATGCCCGCCCGTGTTGCCAGTCCGTGGCAAGAACTTAAATTTGACAACATAGATGCCCCTGCTAAACAGCTCAAACCACGCCTCATGGCGGCAGCCGGCCTAGCGCTAGTGCAACCACAGGAGATTTGGTCATGATTAACCTCCTTCCGCCAGACAATAAGCGACAAATTCACGCCGCCCAGTCTAACGTCTTACTACTGCGATACTGCATAGCATCTCTCGCTCTAATGGCACTCCTAGCTGGCATTATCGGGATCGCCCACCTCACACTCAATAGCTCAAAGGTAGCGGCAGAGAACTCTATTAAAGAATCTGAGGCCAAAAGTTCTGAGTACACCGATATTAAAGTACAAGCAGAGGAATTCAAGAAAAATCTTGCCATTGCCAAAACCATTCTCGATAAAGAGGTGCGCTATAGCGCTATCGCTCTACAGATAGCTCAGACAATCCCTGCCGGAACAGTACTGCAGTCACTCCAGTTAAGCGCTCAATCATTCGGTGAGCCCACAGTACTCAACGCCAATGGCAAAACATATGACGATGCCATCAGACTAAAGACAGCCTTTGAAGAATCAAATTATTTTCATGACGTCCACTTACTATCCGTCTCACGTGCAGACGAGAGCAATCCAGACCTAATATACCCAATATCCATACAAATCAGCGTTGTCGTTAATCGGGAGATCATGAACCTATGAGCTCTGTCTTAAGCTTCAGCAAAGCAACCACCCTAAGGACAATCCTCGCTATCGCCCTAGCGCTAATACTAATCGGGGCAGGTGCTGGATTTTATTTTGGCTACTTATCACTGAAAGAAGTTGCAGCTCAATCATCTGAGGTACAAGCAACGGCAGACCAGTCCGATCAAAGACTTCAAGAACTACTAAACATGGAAATAGCGCTCAAGAAAAATACTGAAGCTATCAAAAATGCCGAGCGAATCGTAGCTGAATCTCAGAGCTACATGTATCAAAACCAAATCATAAATGACATAACTGCCTTTGCCAATCAATCTGAACTAGCACTCAAATCCATATCTTTTAGTAGTATGGGAGAAGAGGAATCGTCTAGCCCAAGCCAAGAAACTTCAGCACCCGCCATGTCGGGCATTAAAAGCACTACGATCGCGATTGAACTAGGCGGCAACATATCTTACCTTTCAATTTTGCGATTTGTACACCTTATTGAGCAAAACCTAACGCGAATGCAGATTTCTAACCTTTCATTTACCGGAAGCTCAGCCGACCAAGAGGGAGAAGGAGAGAGTTCCCAAACGCTAAACATAGAGGTATTTGTCAGATGAAACAGTCTATATCACTAAAGACACTAACGACCGGTATGAGTGGCATATTTAAGCGACACCATGTCGTCCTATTCGTACTAACTGTAGTTGTTGGCGTTTCTGTAGCGATGTTTCTTCTTTATAACCTGATCAATGCGACCGATGCAGGAACAGTAACTACAACGTCAAACGCCATATTTGACGAGGAAACCATAGAAAGAATCAACAAGCTCGCACCGTCAGACAGCGCTCATCAAGAATTGGCTCTACCAGAGGGTCGCATTAATCCATTTGTTGAGTAGGAAGCTAGCATGCTCATCTCAGC
This sequence comes from uncultured Candidatus Saccharibacteria bacterium, assembly GCA_964552745.1. Taxonomy (GTDB): domain Bacteria; phylum Patescibacteriota; class Saccharimonadia; order Saccharimonadales; family Saccharimonadaceae; genus Nanosynbacter. The sequence continues at coordinate 8,645 of CAZKHR010000002.1, forward strand.
CGATAAATTTAACTCAACACCAATCATGAGCCTGCAGACTGGCTCAGAATTAGCACGAACTTCCCGAGCAATCATCAACCCATATAATCTATCTATTGTCGCCTTTGAGTTGAGCGGACCACTACTAACCCAGCACCCAGCCCTGCTTAGAATAGATGACATTCGCGAGATTGGGTCAGTGGGTATTATTATTGATTCGGCTGATGAACTAATTGAGCCAAGTGACGTAATCAAGACTCAAGAAATCTATGACATCGGCTTTTCTCTCGACAATATCAAAGTTATCGATGAGCGTAAATCAAATGTTGGCCGAGTTATTGGCTATACCTTGGAAGCCGAAAGCTTCGTTATTCAACAATTACGCGTAAAGCGACCCCTCTTCAAGAGTTTTAGCGATGTTGAATTACTAATTCATCGCTCCCAAATAGTCGAAATATCACTCGATGTTATCGTCGTTAAATCACCAAAGATTCGCCACACTCAATCAATTAGTGCACCGATTCAAACATTAGAAAATCCATTCCGCAAAGCACCCCAGTCCAGCTCCGAAACAGCTAAAAACTAACTCTAGGACACCACATATAGCGTTATCCTACGCTATATGTGGTGCATACGCTATATATAGCGTACTGTGAAAAATCGTGAAAAGTCAGGAAAATTCATCAAGAGTCGACCGTATATCGTCATATGAGAACCCTTGCCGAGCTAAATATTGCATCAATTTTTGCTCGTCAGGGTAGCGTGACCGCTTCTTAGCAATAATTTTTTGTAACTCATCGATATCATTACGCTCAGTTTGCCCTAGCACCCACCCAATAACACTCTGCCCTACGCCTTTAGAGCGTAGCTCAGCCTCAAGCTTCCGCAAGCTCGTGCCTTTTGTCTGATTGCGATTTTCTATCCAGAAACGAGCAAACTTCTGATCATCAACGTAACCTTTTTCTACTAACCGCTCAAACACCCTATCTGCCACAGCTTGACTAACGCCCGAACGTTCCTTAATCTCACCAGTTTTTCTTGATTTATAACGAGTCGCACGCGTCTTGCGCCACAAATAGTCTCGCACTTCTTTTGCGCTATGTGGCCGCATCAGGCAATACTCTAGTGCTCGAGCATAAAGCTTACCAAACTGACTCTCCTGCTCTAACTCTGCCAGCTCTTGCTCGCTATATTCTCGACCAACCTTTACACCCAATGACACCACCTGAGAGATATCTAGACTAAACCGATATTTACCATCAACCGAGACATTAACTCGATTTGGATCGCGCTGCCCAGCAGAAAGACTAGTTATCTTCACGAGGACGAAATTCCTCTGGAATAGCTTGTTTTATCATACCTGAAACATCAACCAGTTCATCTAGCGGTGTTTCTGCTCGACTCCCCGGTCGATACAAAAACTCACGCGGTTCATACTCTATGATCCCCGCATCACCAGGTGTCCGTGGTACAATATGAACATGCACATGCTGTACAGACTGACCATAGTCACTTCCCTCGTTCCAGGCACAATTAAAGCCCTTAGCTCCAACTGTCTGCTTGAGTGCGTCTTTAACCACACAGACCAACTGGTGCATCGCTAACACCTCTGCATTCGTCAAATCATCAACCGATGCCACTACGCGCTTTGGTACCACCAGGCTGTGCCCAGGAGTGATCGGAATATTCGTCGGAAAGGCAAACACTAGATCATTTTCAGCAAACACACGCCCCTCTTTTAAAACGTCTGTTATAAACACTGATGTCTCCTGCTCGCTTGCCACTTCTCTACCCTTCGTCCTTGACCTTGTCGCGCACCTTCTTATCGATCTCAGCTAGGACCTTAGGATTTCCCCTGAGATATTCCTTGGTCTTGTCGCGACCCTGACCGATAGTTGCTCCGTCGTACTTATAGAATGCTCCCGATTTCTCGACAATACCATGCTGTGCTGCCAGGTCGAGAATGTCACCAAGGTACGAAATACCTTCGTTGTACATAATATCGAACTCGGCTATCCTAAATGGCGGTGCGATTTTATTCTTAACTACTTTGACCTTGGTACGGTTGCCGAGAATATCGTCACCAACCTTAATCTGCCCAATCCGTCGAATATCAATACGCTGTGAGGCGTAAAACTTCAAAGCGTTACCGCCAGTCGTCGTCTCCGGGTTGCCAAACATCACACCGATCTTCATTCGAATTTGATTGATGAAAATCACCGTCACCTTCGACTTATTGATGATACCAGTCAGTTTACGTAGAGCCTGGCTCATCAGCCGTGCCTGTAAGCCCATGTGCGAATCGCCCATGTCGCCCTCAATCTCCGCCTGTGGAGTCAAAGCCGCCACCGAGTCAACCACGATCAAATCAACCGCATTTGAACGCACTAAAGTTTCAGTAATTTCTAGTGCCTGCTCGCCATTATCAGGCTGTGATACCAAAAGGTTATCGGTATCGACACCCAGCTTTTTCGCATAGCTTGGATCCAGCGCATGTTCGGCATCAACAAAAGCCGCCGTCCCGCCCTGCTTCTGAATTTCAGCAATCGCATGTAGCGTCAAGGTTGTTTTACCGCTCGACTCTGGACCGTAAACTTCAATAATCCTGCCCTTGGGATATCCGCCACCAAGCGCAATATCTAGACTAATTGAGCCCGACGGAATCACTTCAACGTCCGCCTGATGAAATTCACCTAGCTTCATAATTGCCCCGTCACCAAATTGCTTGGTGATTTGGTCCATTGCTAGACCCAGCGCCTTTAATTTACCTTCATCTGCTTTCTTATCGGCTGAAGTCTCTGCTGCCTTTTTACTGGTGTTTTCCGTCTTTGCCATTTATTCCCCCTTCGTTATATCTAAATTATACCGTTTATAACGAAAATTTGCTATAATCAGAACATGAGACGACCAGGTTTTACGGTTATTGAGCTAGTAGTGGTGATCTTACTGTTCATCGGCGCAGGTGTTGTGCTATTTTTCCAGCTCAGCGATCTAGCGACACAGCAGACGAACGATCAGAAAAAAACCGCCATCAATGCGATCTATTACAGCCTTGAGGAAGGATTCTATCCTAAAAACGGTTACTATCCAGAAAATATCGCCGATGACACCTTGCCAACCATGGACGTTGAGCTTTTAACGGACCCAGCTGGCATTCGCCTTGGCGATGCTGGAAGTGCCTATCGCTATGAGCCAACAGATTGCAATGATAGTAAATGCACTGGCTACACGCTCCGCACTAGTCTGACTAAAGAAGCTGACTTCGTCAAAACAAATCGGACCGAAAGTTAGTCGACGTCTGCCACTGGGCGACCATTTTTAAAATCTTCAATTGCGTTGTTTAGTATAGCAATTTGCCGTCGCGGATGCAGTACGTAGTGAAAAATATAGGTAGTTTCCTCTCCCTCAGTGCTCAAACGAATCGTTCCATAGTCAAGAGCAGTTTGCAAAACTCCCGAACGTCGATAGCTTGCATCTTCAATGCTACCCAAGCTAACTGTCTGCTCGTGACGAGAAAACGGTCCTTCTTGAATTTCTTGCACTACACACTCATTAGTTAGAAAAAATTGATTCTGTAAATAAACCCAAAGTGCCAGCGAACCCCCTAAGATTGATGCTATGGAAATTAACAAGCAAACAACATAAACTACTGACGGACTTGGCATGATTGAGCCCATTGATGAATCATACAAAGTTGGGTACAGCGCTAGAAAAGCAAAAACCGCTACAATCAGTGCGAATGCAATAGCAACAGTCGCCACCATACCGATCGGATGTCGCTTAATGTCCAATATTACGTATTCACCCTCACTCAAGTTTAGGTGTGGGTACTTTTCTTGTGAGCGTCTAGACCTTTCGCGCAGTTTATTGCTAATATTAAGTACGTTTTCATGGTCTCGAGGTCTTGTCGCATGAACAACTCTCTGCTCGTTAGCATATTGAGTTCTGAGGCGCGGATTAAAATTATGCCCATCCATCGAATCAGGCTTTGAAGTAACCTGCGTCCTTTTTACTGGTGGTGGCGCGGGTTTATCGGGTTGCGCCGGGTGAGAATAAAGAGGCTTACCCTCGGCATCATAAGCAACAGGTTGCTCATCGGTGGATTGCTCTCTATAAGGGTCCATGCCTATATTATACCATATCAATCAATAGCAGGGAAGCCTACAGCTGAGCTATGTGGCCTTGTAGTGAACTTCGAGATGCTTCCTTGCCCTGGGCGTCACTCGCCGACCACGGGGAGTTCGCTCGATAAAGCCAATCTGCAATAAATAGGGCTCATAAAAATCTTCAATCGTTGTCGCCTCATCACCTGTCAACGCGGCAATAGTCGTCAAGCCCACCGGATTGTCATCATAATTTTTTAACATACTAAAAAGCAAATTCCTATCGGCCGGATCAAGTCCAATTTCGTCAATCTCCAACATTCCTAGAGCCTTTTCTGTTGTCGGATAGTCAATAAAACCATCGCCATTAACATCGGCATAATCCCGGACGCGCTTGAGTAATCGATTGGCAATTCGAGGAGTCAACCGTGCACGTGTTGACAGGTTCCTGGCCGCCTCTTGATTAATATCGCTCTCTAAAATACTAGCCGCCCGCAAAATTATCTTCTCAATCTCTTCCGTCGAATAAAATTCCAGTCGATAAATATGCCCAAACCTATCGCGCAAAGGCGCTGCCAAACTGCCCGTTCGAGTTGTTGCGCCAATAACCGTAAACTTCGGTAAATCCAAGCGCACACTACGCGCCGCCGGCCCCTTACCGATAACGATATCCAGCTTATAATCCTCCATAGCCGAATACAGCACCTCCTCGACCGCCCGACCGAGCCGGTGAATTTCATCGATAAACAACACGTCGCCATCTCCCATGTTCGTCAAGATACTCGCCAGGTCGCCCGCCCGTTCAATTGCTGGTCCCGCAGTTACCCGAATATCCTTGCCCATCTCATTAGCAATCACCGTGGCCATGGTCGTCTTGCCAAGCCCTGGTGGTCCGTAAAGCAGAATGTGATCAATCGGCTCATTACGCTTCTTAGCGGCCTCAATTGCTAGCTTGAGATTACGCTTCAGTCGCTCCTGACCAACATACTCATCGAACCTCTGCGGCCGCAACGTTACTTCGATCGCCTGCTCCTCCGCACTGTCATCGTGCGCAACTGTATCTACAACTCTCTGAATAGCCATATCTCTATTATCTCACACCTCATCTGCTCAAGGACGGACCTTGAGCACTTTTTGCGTTAGCTAAAAAGTTCTACAGAGGTAAAAGTGCACTTGCTCAAGGTCCGTCCTTTGAAGTATACTAGGAATATGCCGACAAAGAATATCATAAAGATAAGCGTAGCAGATAGCTTCTATCATCTATATTCACGTGGGGTTAATAAACAACCAATCTTCGCAGATAACGATGACTATGAGTTCTTTCTCGGACTCCTAAAGCGCTATCTATCGCCGGAAAGCAATAAGCGAACAAATCGTACACCATATAAATCATACTTTACGCTCGTTGATCTTCTTGCCTACTGCCTAATGCCGAATCACATCCATTTACTTATTTACCAACATAACGAAACCGACTCCTTACCGGGACTCATGCGACGCATCATGACGTCATATAGTATGTACTTTAACAAAAAATACAATCGAACTGGCCCTCTGTTTCAGAGTCGCTATCTCGCTTCACTAATCGATAATGACCCGTATCTTCATCATATTTCACGCTACATCCATCGCAATCCAAAGTTCTGGAGTGAATACGAATTTTCAAGCCTAAAGTACTACAGTGGCGAGGCATTTGCCGACTGGGTGAAGCCGGGTGCTATTTTGAAGCTATTTGACAGCAGTCCTAAAAAATACCTCGAATTTGTAGCAAGCATGGACGAAGATGATGAAGAAACGATTGTCGATTTCATGGCACATGGATAAAACCCAGTATCAAGCAACCTGATACTGTCGTATGGCAATCCCTTAAACTAACCCTTCAGTGCCTTTGTCACACGCTGACTGGTCGAAAGGCTAGTGTCAACACCCTCAAGTGCACTAGTAGCATCAGCGAGAGTGTAGCCAAGGGCCATAAGGGCCTCCAGAGCTTCGTCAGAGGTATTGAGCTTAGTTTGAACCGGCTCATCTTTGCGACCATAACGAGTTGGCAACCCCACCTTATCCGACAAATCAACCACTACACGTTCGGCTGTCTTTTTGCCGACCCCTATGGCTTTTTGAATAAACGCACTATCGGAGCTAGCAATGGCATTACGCACCGCCTCAGCATCGCCCAACGACAATATCGCTAGGGCGGCCTTGGGTCCAACTCCTTGCACGGTAATTAGCATCTCAAAAAGTTTTTTTGCTGTTAGCGAAGAAAAACCAAATAACTCCTGTGACTGCTCCCGAATGTGATGATAGGTATGCAGCTTGACCTGTTCATTGAGCGTTACTTTATCATAATCTCCAGTCACGACCGAAACCTCATAACCAACGCCACCGACATCGATAATCAATGCGTTGTTGAATTTCTCTACCACCTCACCAATAACATGCGCTATCATAGCTATATTGTAGCACTAAACAAAATTACGGACGAACCACAGGAGGGAAGAGAGGGCTTGAATCGCCAGAATCTTCCTCATCCGGCTCAATCCCTTCCTCCTCAGGTTCAGGCTCGACCTCCTCAGGCTCAGGTGTCACCGGAGTCGTTACTTCAGGCTCATCCTCGGGCTGTTTCGCCTCTTCTGGCCGCTCCGGGGTTGCATTACACGAGTTTTCTGGCAAAGCATCGACCAAGAAGACTTCACTATAAGTGTTTGCTCCCTGAGTGTCTGCTAATCCACCAGAACCGTAGCAAATATAGCGTTCGACGACACCATTTGGTCGCACGAACTCCGGTACGCCAGTACCGATAGCCTGTTGCATGGTTTTTCGCCAAATTGGACCCGCCATATCTGCGCCACCACTAACCATAACCTGATTGTCATTGTTGCCGACCCAAACGCCGATAGCAATATCGGGCGTATAGCCAATCGCCCAGGCGTCTCGATTATCATCGGTCGTGCCGGTTTTGACCGCTACGTTTTTGCCAGGTACGTTCAGTGATGTACCGAACATGAACGACCGAGCATTAACATCGGACAAGATGCTCGTCAGTAGATAAGCGCCCGCTGGACTGACAGCTTGTGTTGGTTTGCTTTGATGGGAGAATATCGGACGGTTGAACTTGTTTTGAATCTCGTGAACTGTCGTGTTGGCACTCAAACTACCATTATTGGCAAATGCCGCATAGGCGTTAGTCATCTGCTGTAGTGGCACTTCGGCCGCACCAATCGCTAACGCCAAACCGTATTGACCAGCATCTTCACTGAGAGTGGTCACACCGAGTGATTTTGCTGCTGCAATCGATTTTTCGAGACCATACTCCTGCATAACCTTGACCGCTGGAATATTTAGCGAGCGAGCCAGCGCTTGTCGCACAGTAACGTCTCCATAGAACCGACGCGTAGCATTTTGAGGTTGATAGCCGTTAATATTTATCGCCTCATCTCGAATTATAGTCGCCGGCGTTATGACCCCGTCAGCAAGCGCGCCAGCATAATACAATGCCTTAAAGGTACTACCAGGCTGCCGACTAGCAGTCGCCATATTCACCGTACCCCACTGCTCGTTAGCATAATCCACACTACCAATCAACGCTCGAATCTCACCACTCTTTGGATCAATCGCAATCAAACCAGCATTTGAGCCACCCATGCGCTGAATATAACCGACCTGACTCTGTACATTCGCCACAGCTTGGCGCTGTAGAGATAAGTCTAGGGAAGTTGTCACTTGATAACCCGACCGCTCGACTGTTTCCTCGTCATATTTTTTGTACAATTCTGCCATAACCATCTCAGTAAAGTGCGGTGCATCATTAGCAATTGCTATTGATGGCTGAAATGCCAGCTCCTGCTCAAGCGCCGCCACTCGCTCCTCCTCAGAAATAAAATCTTCGCGCACCATTCGTTTCAGCACTTCACTCTGTCGCTCATTTGCCTTGTCAGTATCGCCAGTTATCGGAGAATAGGCACTTGGTGCTGGCAGTAAGCCAATCAATATCGCACTCTCAGCTAACGTCAAGTCGACTGGAGCCTTGTTAAAATAATTGTTTGCTGCCTGATCAATGCCGAACGAATTATTGCCAAAGTAGGCTGCGTTTAGATACATTGTGATAATTTCGTCCTTAGTGTAACTTCGCTCAATCGCCACCGCCACCGAAAAGGCCTGATATTGACGCAAAAATCCGCGCTCACTAGATAAAAGTGTCATCTTGGCCAACTGCTGAGTCAAGGTCGAGCCACCAAACTCACCACCTCCAGAAAATACATAACCATAGACCGCCCGAAGCGTGCTCAATACAGAAAAACCTCGATGATCATAGAAATTCTTATCCTCACTGGCAATCAACGCCTGCTGAGTCGTCTTGGCGATACTTTCAAGTGGCACAATATCGCGGTGACGAGCAGTGCCTGTGCTATAAAACACCTCACCATGAATATCCTTGAGCACTACGCCGGTATTGTTCCGGTTCATCAGCTGCTCCATGTCGCCCATAGTGAGCGCAAAATAAAAATAAGTTAGAAGCGGAATTATTAGCAAAATCAACAGGAGCGGACCGCCAATTAACAGAGCTTTTTGCCACCATTTTAGCTGCAAAAACCAACGCCATTTAGCTCGCAACCACCACTTAAGCCGTCGGATCGGCGAATGTCGCTCAGTCTTTGCAAACTGCTTCTTGGGTTTCTTTGAACGTCTTGTCACTATGTCATTATAACAAATTTATACTATAATTTTACCGCCTCGACTCATCAGCGCATAAGTAATCGCTGCCGCCAAGGCGTCAGCTGCGTCATCAGGCTTTGGGGCGCACTGAAGTCGAAGCTGCATGCGTACCATTTCTTGCATTTGTTTTTTATCAGCCCGCCCGTAGCCGGTCAATGTTTGTTTAATTTGTAGCGGTGTGTATTCGGCAATTGACAACCTAGCCTTTCGCCCAGTTAGCATCGCCACCCCACGCGCATGCGACACTGAAATCGCCGTCGTAACATTTTGCGCAAAAAATAACTTCTCGATGCTCATAGCGTCGGGCTTTGTCTCATCAATAATCTCCGTCAGGCCATCAAATATCTCTTCCAGACGTTCGTCCAGTGGTGTATGCGCCGGAGTGGTAATCACCCCCGCAGTAACCATCGAAAAAGAATCTTTATCAGCGTCAATCACACCAAATCCCAAAATCCCAGTCCCAGGGTCAATACCGATAATCCTCATCTGTTTATTATACTATTTTTTAGCTTTAAACGAAACCGCCCCACGGATTTTTTGAATTAGCTGCCTCGCCTCAAAGCGCCATTGCCAACCAGCATAACCAACGGCCAGAAGCGACACGCCACCAAACACCCACCAGCCCAATGTCCCTTGCGTAGTTTGAGTAATCGGCTTTACCGCAAAAGACGACTGAGGCATAGTGGCCGTTAGGACATTGCGACAACGGTTGGTCTCGGGGTTTCGTTCACGACCCTCACCGCAATCTGCCAACTCCTCGGCGCTAGCAATCTTTCTGCAACGGTTGGTCTCGGGACTACGAAATTGGTCATCCGCGCAAGGCTTCAAGCTATTGACAGTGGCGAAAATTGACCGGCAACGATTGGTCTCTTCGGAACGATACTGACCTTCTTTGCAAGGTGTGAGCGTGCTTGCTTGAACAATATTGCGACACCTACCCGTCACTGGATTGCGTTCACGACCTTCGCCGCAGTCTATTGGTACCACTGGTTCAGCAATTTTATTGCACCGTCCAGTCTCCTCATTACGCCAATAACCCACCTGACACGACGCATACTGTGCGTATTCATTAGCCTGCCCCGGAGTGAGCGTGTAGGTTTGACGCCAGTCATCGGCAAACCTAGACCAACTGGTATCTGATGATAAATCTTCATAATAGACCACATCTACTTCAGTCTCACTGTCGGACGCCATCAAGTATACTGTACCGCTTGTACTTTTTGTTAACCTTAGTGGCGTCTCATCAATATATACCACCAGATATTCACCTGGTTGCAACTCTACATCTGACAATAAAGCACGTGTCGATTGACTGCGGTTAGTCATAAGAGAGCACCCTGCAAGAGACACTGCCTCGGAGCTATTGTTGGAGATTTCGATATATTGTCGCGCTACGTTAGCCGCAATCTCAGTCAACTGCACATCTTCACAAAAATTAATACTCGCTTTATCAACGCACGCTCCACTTTCTAATCGCCACATTTCGCTTGGCACATCAATCTGTAGCCCAATAACATTGCTACAGACATCAATAACCTCATAGAGTGCACCCGATTGATAGGCCGTCTTCACAGGACGAGGCTCAAAATCTACCGCATTATTGTCTGTATCTTGATATTCACCATCCACAACTACTCGCTGAAGCGACCGAAGCTGCCCACTAGCTGGCACCGCTAGGGCAGGACTAAACTCAGACTCGCTTGCACTGCCCCAACCAAGTAGGTCTACGACATTACCCAGTGCGTCAACTAGCCGAATTCGCCCTCCAGCATCTGCCATAGAGCCACTTAATTTACCGTCTCGCATAAATTCACTGCTAGCCACCATAAAATCATCGGTTACCAACACCACATAGCTTCGCGCTGGTAAGATAACCCTTGTTTCCGCACCGCCTTGCTCCGAAACAATACACGACCGGCTAGCAAAACTTGCGCCAGCTGCTGATGCATATTGCACACACCAATCAGTTACGTCGATCTCACTGTATGAGGCATTGAATAGTTCGATTAACTCACTCGATGCCCCACCTGCTCCGCGCGTCTGTAATTCCGTAATAACTAAGCTACTAGCAGTTGACACATAGACACTCTCCGCCGGTAGCGTCTCGACAGCCTCTTCTTCCAGATCGTTATCCGATGGTTCGCCATATGGTATTGACGCCTCGCTCGTAGCCATATCGTCCAATTCTTCGATATCCTGTTCATGAAACACTTCTTCGTTTTCAACCACAACACCACTCTGCTCCTCAACCTCTAAAGCAAAAGCCGCCCCTGGTGGAACGGCAAGTGAAATGACTAGAGATAACGTTAACAATGACAGGATGATTCGCTTCATGTAGGCCCCCTATTTATGTTCGGCTAGCCCAAGTATAGCAAACTGTTTATATTTTATTCAATATCTACTAAAATATCGGCATTTGTGTGAACATTTACAACATCATCGAGGTCATCAAGCGCATCAAGCACCTTCAAAAGCTTCTGAGCCGTCTCTTTATCAGCGACTTCTACCAAAGAATTCGCCACATATTGCAACTCTGCGTCCTTAATCTTTACACCAGCCTCAACCAACGCAGTGCGCACGCTTGCTAAGTCTTTCTGGTCGGTGTAAACAATAATCTCGCCGTCCTCCTCCATCGCATCCTCCGCACCAGGCACTAACACTTCTAGCAGTAGCTCCTCACCCGTTCCGTCGACGATAATCACCCCCTTGCGAGTAAATTGGAACGCCACGCTACCAGCGTCAGCGATTCTTCCGCCATTTTTAACGAGAGCAGTCTTGACCTCTGGCAAAGTTCGATTGCGATTGTCGGTCGCTGTCTCAATAATAATTCCTACGCCACCCGGACCATAACCCTCATAAGCAATTTCTTCCATAACCGCCGCATTCTTGTCCGCCACCCGGTCAATCGCTCGCTGAATATTCACCCCTGGCATATTGGCCGCCTTCGCTCGCTCAACCGCCAGCGCCAATGCTGAGTTCATACTCGGATCAGTACCTCCGCGCGCCGCAATAGCAATTTGGTTACCTAATTTCGTAAAAATAGCGCCACGCTTAGCGTCATTTGCGCCCTTATCTCGTTTAATCTTAGCCCATTTGCTATGTCCTGCCATATCTCCTCCAGTTTAAACTGTTATATCACTTACAGTCTATTATACCTTAAGATGCGCTTTCAGAGAACCACCCCTT
>CAZKHR010000003.1:0-1064 GCA_964552745.1 uncultured Candidatus Saccharibacteria bacterium
CACCAAAAACCGCCTCCTCAAAAGTTAAGGTTATGTTTGTTTCGACATCACGACCACGCCGCGGACCTTGCTGAGCACCCTGTTGACCACCGAAAAATTGACCAAAAATATCACCCAATCCACCACCGAAGTCAAACTGCACTCCCTGACCGCCAAAATCAAAGCCCTCGAACGGACTACCGCCTTGAAAACCACCATTACCCGACGCACCGCCAACTCCAGCGTGACCAAATTGATCGTAACGCTGACGCTTCTGCTTATCCTTGAGAACCTCGTAAGCTTCGTTTATCTCTTTAAATTTCGCCTCGTCACCGCCTTTATCGGGGTGATGCTTAACCGCAGCCTTACGAAAGGCCTTTTTTATCTCATCCTCAGAGGCCGTTTTCGACACCCCTAATATTTCATAGTAATCTTGTTTAGCCATACTATCTATTGTACTACTATTAGCACTCGATATGCAAGAGTGCTAGAAGGTGATCGGTAGTATCTTCCATCGTATGGGTGGGCTAAATGACTTTTCTAGCGCCACTTCGGACGTAGTGTTATTTATTCGGACTTGGCCGACATTACTAGAGTCTGTTTCTGACGTAATGGGGTTTAAATCCACCACTGGCATATCGACCTGCCCTCGCCAAGTCCAGCTCCAAATTGACTCAGTGGCGCGTGCTGAGATGGTCTCTTGCCAGGGCGAAACATAATTTGCCACCAATTCGTTCTTTTTGACGAGTTCTTGATAATGCAAGTAGGGTTTTGCTGAATTGTATAACCTAAAGCTATCAGCCTGGGCTGTCGGCGATAAGTCCGCGCCCATCGTCACTACAACTACATTTTGCGCCTGCCGACCATCCTCTAGCCGAGCCCCGAGCAAAAAATTACCGCCAGCTTCGACCGTTTCACCAGTCTTGACGCCAATTATCTCAGTATTGCCAAGCAGACGGTTGGTATTATAAATCGTCCCAGCATACGGCACTTCGGCGCTCGACTGAGCGACAATTTCCGACAAAACTGGGTTTTCTAGTGCTTTTAGGGCGATTTTTGCCATATCTGAAGCAGTCGATGTAGTT
>CAZKHR010000003.1:1074-19991 GCA_964552745.1 uncultured Candidatus Saccharibacteria bacterium
CCACTGGCATCTCCAGCGATCGTTGTATTAGTGGCACCAATCTCTCTGACCATATTGTTAACATACGCGTGATAGTTTTCAATTGAACCAAAAGCCCAAATCGCCAAAGTATCAGCCATGTTATTACTCGAAGCCAACAAAACTGACTGAATCGCTTGATACTGAGTCAACTGCAGCCCGACACGAACGGGCGTATTGGAGCCATTTTGAGCAATATAATTGCTGTAACTATCGACATCGGCCTGAGTCATAGTAATTATCGGACCAGATTCACCTAAATTAAGCGGCTTTTCTTCAAGCACCGCCAGCATCGTGATGACCTTGGCCGTACTGGCGGTTGGGTATGGCGCTTGCTGACCATGCGCCTCTACCACCCCTAAACCCTGAGTAGCAATCGCCGACTGCCCATAGCTCGGCCAGTCAAGGCTGGCCTCCTCGGCCATGATAGACTCCTGAGAGAGCACGACTTGAGGCTGGATGGAAAAACTATAAAAATTTAATCGCCAAGCAACAAAAATACCGACACAAACCAGCACCAACACGACCACTAACCACCGATACCTCTTATTCTTAGCCCGCAACCGCATAGCCTAAGTATACCACCTAGCTATTAACTATGGATTCACCTAACGACAAGTCAACAACGATACCATGGTGGTCAGACTTATCGACTACCACACTATAGTCTCGAACCGCAAAGTGTTCTGGGTTATAGAGAATATGATCTATTTGAATACTTTTTTCGTACTTAAGGAAATCCCTTTTGGCGAACCTAATTGCCTGAGTCAGTGAGCGACTGCCAAGTAGCCCAGGAAATGCTGTTGACAATTCTGGCTCGTCGCTATGATTAGAATCTCCGGTCACGATAGTAGGCTTTGATAAATCTTCCGTCAATATACCTACCAATCGTTGATTAACCTTCTGCACTTCAGGATCTAGGCTAGATCGTCCAAATGCTGAAAACGGATAGTAATGAAGGTTAAAGATATTAACGGCTACGCCATCGATATCTACTGTTATTTTTTGAACCTGCTTATCATGCATGATGCGAATTTCACCATGACGTTCATCGCGCATATTAGCCGGTGGCAAGTCTAGCACCCCATAGGACACTTCGGGGTACTTGCTAAATACCGCTGTGCCAGTATAATTACCTTCAACTAGCCACGACTTACCATCAACTAGAGTGCGTACAGACGTAGCACCTATAATTTGTTGCATGTCATCCACAAATTGCCCTTGCCCATCTGCTGTATCAAATGGCGCCTCCGCTAGACACAGGATGTCAGGCTTTAACTTAGCATACTCGTCGACATAATCTGAAGGCCAATATTTGGCATAAAGATTCCTATCGTCTATTTCTTTATGAAATATCATCCCACCGACGATGTTCGCAAATGCAATCCGAATATTACTCATATCTACGATATACTATAGCGTAAATAAATCGCCTACTCTCGCAGGCGATTTATGTGCATCAAGGTTCATTAACGAGATAATTTATTTCTCGTCAACCACCTCACCTTCGACGGCTTCGTCAGGCTTAGAGTTCTTGGACTTTTTGCCTTTTTTACCATCTGTCTTTTCTGGCTCCTCAGCTGATGCATCTTCTTTGGCTGCCTCCTCGTAGAGTTTAGCGCCAATTGGCATAATGATATCACTCAGCTCCTTGGCAGCCGCCTCAAGAGACTCCTTGTCGGCCTTGTCGTCATCCTTAACCTTCTTAGCTACCTCGACGGCCGCTTCAATTGACTTTTTATCCTCATCAGAGATTTTATCCTTATGCTCTGACGGCATTTTTTCTGCTTGGTAAATTGCGTTTTCAAGAGTATTGCGTGCTTCAACCGACTCACGTTTTTTCTTGTCGTCGTCAGCATGAAGTTCAGCATCTTTTTGAGCTTTTTCGATATCCTCCTTACTCATATTACCCGAATCCTGAATAGTAATTGACTGCTCCTTGCCCGTTCCCTTGTCCTTGGCGGTAACATTTAGGATACCGTTGGCATCGATATTAAACGCCACCTCAATCTGTGGCACCCCGCGTGGAGCTGGAGCGATGCCGTCAAGCAAGAACGTTCCGAGACTCTTGTTGTCACTGGCCATCTCACGCTCACCCTGCAAGACATGAATTTCTACTTGCGGTTGACTATCAGCATAGGTCGAAAATATCTGCGATTTGCTGGTTGGCACAGTTGTATTGCGATCAATCATTGCCGTGCGCACGCCACCAGCTGTTTCAATCCCTAGAGTCAAAGGTGTCACGTCAAGCAACAGAACATCCTTTACATCACCCGAGAGCACACCACCCTGAATAGCCGCACCAACTGCCACGACCTCATCGGGGTTCACACCTTGCATCGGATCTTTACCAAAAATACTCTTGACCCGCTCAACAACAGCTGGCATACGTGTCATACCGCCAACCAGCACAACTGATTGAATATCACTTGCCGAAAGCTTGGCGTCTTTGAGCGCTCTTTCAACTGGGCCAGACAATCGATCAAGCAAATCCGAAACAAGCTCTTCCAGTTTTGCGCGAGTTAATTTCAACTCAAAGTGCTTTGGGCCGTCCGCATCGGCTGTAATAAACGGAATATTGATGTCCGTCTCAGTCGTAGTTGATAGTTCCTTTTTGGCTTTTTCAGCCTCATCCTTGAGACGTTGCATAGCTGCATTGTCCTTCTTAAGATCGATACCTTCCTTTGATTTAAAATCATCGATAAGGTGATTAACTATGATATTATCAAAGTCTTCACCGCCAAGATGCGTATCGCCATTGGTTGACTTAACCTCAAACACACCGTCGCCAAGCTCTAGAATAGACACATCAAATGTACCACCACCGAGGTCAAAGACAGCGATCTTCTCCTCCTTGGTATTTTCTAGACCATAGGCGAGTGCAGCAGCAGTTGGTTCGTTAATAATACGACGAACCTCTAGGCCAGCGATTTTACCCGCGTCCTTGGTCGCCTGACGCTGGGCGTCATCAAAGTAGGCCGGCACCGTAATAACTGCCTCGGTCACTGGTTTGCCCAAAAATGCCTCGGCATCTGCCTTTATCTTACCCAAAATCATCGCTGAAACTTCCTCTGGCGTATAGTCTTTGTCGCCCATTTCAACTGCTACACCACCATTTTTCTTGGTGATCTTAAACGGCATGATATCTAGGTCTTTCTGAATTTCTTTGTCATCCCATTTGCGACCAATGAGACGCTTTACTCCATAAATAGTATTCTTAGGATTAGTCACGCGCTGTCGTTGTGCAACCTGGCCGACGAGACGTTCGCCGCTCTTGTTGACCGCCACAACGCTCGGTGTCGTCCGATTTCCTTCTGCGTTTGTAATAACCTCTGGTTTACCAGCCAGCATATACGCAAATGCGCTATTGGTCGTACCAAGGTCAATTCCGATAATTGTACCCATAATTATTTCCCCTTTCAATTAGTTGTCTAGATTGTGTCTAGGTTGCTGTTCCTATTCTAGCACTCATTGCTTACGAGTGCCAATAGTTCTATTGTATCGAACGCTAGCACTCGTGTCAATAGAGTGCTAACTCTATTTTGGACTTTTTTCAAGACTAGAGCTAATATGCGCCACTTTGACCATAGTTGGACGAATAACATAGTCGTCTTTCTTGTAGCCAGTCATCAGCACCTCCGCAATAACCTCAGTATCGCCGTCCGCGTCATCTGCCTGAACTGCATTGTGAAGCTCTGGATCAAATAATGTCTCTCCGGGAACAGCCTGAATCTTCACTAGGCCGAAGTCATTGAATAGTTTATCGAGATTTTTTGACATCTTAACTACACCATCAGCCCAAGGGTTGCCCTGCAAATCCTCCGGCATGTGCGAGATTGCGCGATCAATACTATCAATCATATCCAGCAACTTAACGATTGTCATATTTTTCCCAGCCTCTTTAGCCTGCTCTTTTTCAACCTCGACTCGTTTGCGATAATTCTCAAAGTCCGCCCGTGTACGTTGCAAATCTTGCGTTAGCTCACCCACTTGTTGCTCTAATAATTCTTGCTTTTTTGGCTTTGCCATAATCTCTTTATCTCCCCCTCTTTCATCTCTTCCTTACTCGACTCACTCAATAACTACCGTCAAATCTTCATATCCTGAAACATTTCCTCTAGCATCGTTCCGGCGTGTTTAACCAACCACATTGTTCGAGCATAATCTTGCCGAGTTGGACCGAGAACACCGATATAGCTAGTATTGGAAAACGGCGAACAAAACCGACTAATAATCAAACTTGCACCAGATGTTTTACCGATCGGATTCTCGCTACCAATATAAACATTGAGTGGCTGATGTGGTGCCACCTCCTGTAGCCATGGCTCGAGATTGTCAATCAACCTGGCCACCTCCTGCGTTTGAACCCCCTCAGCAAACTCCGGATGTGAAAACAAGTTACCCATACCACTAAGATACAGTTCATCACCTATAGTCGCCAAGCCCATGTTGTAGGTCAGCTCTACTAAGCTATCTACTGCACTACGAATCGCTCGATCGGCTCGACTAGCGTGCGTCTGTACTCGTGCTTCAATCGCCCTCGCACTGCGATCGATGCCCGGAACCTCATCTCCATCCGCCTCAGTCAGTCGATTAACATAGTACCGATAGCCCTTGTCCGTTGGTATGCGCCCAGCGCTGGTGTGTGGCTGAGTGATTAAATTTAGCTCCTCCAGCCTAGCCATTTCGGAACGAATAGTCGCCGACGACACACCAAACAGCTTCGCCAAGGTTACACTCCCAACCGGAACAGCTACCTCTGCATACTGCTCAATAATCGCCTTCAAAATTGCTATTTGCCGCTCGGTCATACGCCCATGATAACATATATCTAGCACTCAGTGCAATAGAGTGCCAGGATCAGCATCATCGATTAACTCTAATGCATCAATTCATTGCCTTAAGCACAGCCCACCCAAAAGGCCATGCGCGCTACACTACAGACCTTCAATCTCTTCAAGTAGCTGATGAGCTAAGATTCTGGCCTCGTTGTCTTTTTCGTAAAATACGTCATCTCTGAGAATAATGTCCTCACTTACACGCACTGCTCGCTCAACTTCGTCGTTGATAATGAAGTGATAATAAGACATCCCAAGTGCATACTTCAGCTCTGCAATCGAACTCGCACGGCGTTTTGGCCACTCAGCCCTAAACTCATCTTCGGTCGTATATCGACTCCTTAAGCGCTCAATCCACTCATCGTATGACGGCGGAACGATAAAGATCGAAACAGCCTCTGAAGCAAGCTTTTTGAACGCAGCCACGCCCTGTACATCAATATCGGTAATAGCCACCCTGTCACCTTGTATGGATTTCTCAATCTCAGCAACAGAGGTGCCGTACACTGTTCCATGCACAAACTTTGCTTCAACAAACTCTTGATTTTCCAACATATGTCGAGCGGTATCATGGTCAATAAAGTAGTAGTCCAAGCCATCTTGCTCGAGTATATTGTTGTTATGCCGTGGCTGGCGAGTTGTATGCGATACAATATCATGGAATATCGGATTGCGCCTCATGAGCATTCGCTTAATCGTATTCTTGCCCGCACCTGATATGCCAGCAAAAAATGCAATCCTCGCTGATTGAACGAGCACCTTCACAGATTCGCTTGGCTGATAATCATCAATAAGTTCCCTGAGATCTTCCATCTACCCATTACACCACAGATTCAGTTTATTTTCTAGAGACAGCACCACTTGAGCCACAAAAACTCCTCCTCGACGCGTCCTGCACGCCTTGAGCCTCTAGGTTCGTCCTCCAGAAGTTCAAGCGGTCGCTTGAGCATACCTCCAGGGACGACTAAAGACTTAAGCAGTGCTTGCTTGACTTTTCATATAACTTATGCTAATATTAAAACAATCGATCAGGTCGAGCATGTTTAGAGTTATGTCAGTGCAGCTAATCACGTCGTAGCATGACAGTAAACGCCTCACTCGGTATCTCGACATTACCAAACTTCTTCATACGCTTCTTACCCTTGGCCTGTTTGGCGAGGAGTTTCTTGCGCCGGCTGACATCACCACCATAGAGCTTAGCTGTAACGTCTTTACGATAAGCTGAAATATCTTCG
Source organism: uncultured Candidatus Saccharibacteria bacterium (assembly GCA_964552745.1). Taxonomy (GTDB): domain Bacteria; phylum Patescibacteriota; class Saccharimonadia; order Saccharimonadales; family Saccharimonadaceae; genus Nanosynbacter. Next base: position 7,166 of record CAZKHR010000003.1, read on the forward strand.
CGAGCGATAAATTTACCACCGATTGCCGCCTGAAGCGACACCTGAAACGCCTGCCGTGGCACGACTTCTTTGAGTTTCTTGACGACTTCCCTGCCTAAGCTTTGACTTTCTGAGCGATGAGCCATAATTGACAACGAATCAACCATCTCACCACCAACATAAAAATCAATTCGCACCAAATCTTCCGCTCGATAATCAGACAATTCATAGTTAAACGAACCATAGCCACTAGTCACACTCTTTAACTGATCATAAAAATCAGTCAACAGGTTCGCTAGCGGTGCTTCAAAGCTTATCAACGCTCGCTCGTCAATGTAGCTGATATTTTTCTGCCGACCACGCTTGCTGACAATCAGCTGAATGATACCACCAATATACTCCTGCGGAACGACAATTTCGCCATCAATCCATGGCTCGCGAATCTCTTGAATCTTTGTTACCTCTGGCAAATCACTAGCCGATTTTATATTAGTCTCTTCGCCCGTCACTAGAGTCAACTGATAGTCAGTCGAAGGATTAGTCACCACCAAGTCTAGGTTGTACTCACGCTCTAGTCGCTCACGAATAATATCCATGTGAAGTAGCCCCAAAAAGCCAATTCGCACCCCAAAACCTAGGACGGGCGAATTCTCTGGCTCAAATTGCAGAGCGCTATCGCTCAAACTTAGTTTTTCGACAGCCTCTTTCAGGTCGTTATAACCTTCATTCGACACTGGAAAAAACCCAGCGTAAACAAACGGCTGGACGTCTTTGTAGCCAGGTAGCGGCTCAACAACCAGATTTCTCACCTCAGCACCTCCTCTTTCCATCATCAACCACGAAAACAATATTATAATCTAACATGGTATGCTCCAGTCAGTCTGCCCATGTCGTACAAAATACATCACCATAGTTCAGCCTACTCGAAGTACTTCCTCAGGGTCACCGTATCACCCACCTTAGCATCGCGCGTCGTCTTGAGATTAGTAACAATATAGCCAATTTCGCCAGTTTGCATAACTGGCTCTGGCGTCATACCGGGAGAAAGCTTACCGATTTCGAGCGCCAAACCATGCGCTTTGGTGGCCATCATATAAATCTGGTCGTTCTTTTTTAATTCACCATCAACAATTCGTACATACAGGATAACCCCGCGATAATCATCATAGTAGCTATCAAATATCAATGCCCTCAACGGAACTTGCGTTTTCTCCCCACCATTGATAGCTGATTCTTGGGAGGTGTTATTTTCTAGCAAAGGAGAGGTAGGGGCAGGGATGCGCTCAACTACGGCATCGAGAACTTGGTCAACATTTTCACCAGTTTTGGCAGAGATTTTGATAATTTCGTCCTCTGAACAACCGAGCAAGTTAATAACCTCTCGCGACACTCGTGGTACATCGGCAGCCGGTAAGTCTACTTTGTTAAGCACCGGAATAATTGTCAGATCTTGCTCTAGCGCCAGATAAACATTTGCCAGAGTCTGTGCCTGTATGCCCTGCGAAGCGTCAACCACCAACACCGCACCTTCACAAGCCTGCAAACTGCGTGACACTTCATAGCTAAAATCAACATGCCCTGGCGTATCGATCAAATTCAAACTATATCCCTCGTACCTCATATAGACTGGGGTTAGTTTGATAGTTATGCCCTTTTCACGCTCTAGATCCATACTGTCAAGTAATTGCGATTTCATATCACGCTTCTCTACCGTGCCAGTCAGCTCCATCATTCGATCGGCCAAAGTCGACTTGCCGTGGTCGATATGGGCAATGATACAAAAGTTACGAATTTTCTCCAGCTGACTCATCTCTGTTAGTGTAGCATGTTTATGATTTTTTTACATCAAAGCGTGCAAACAACACTTGACGCAGGCGCAAAATAATTGGTTCTATCTCGCTTAGCCTCACTACCTTAGACATCGCACCATACACAAAAAAGTTAATCGCCACGATAATCATAAACCGCGGAAAAGCACTATAAAAACTATTGTCAGCCTCACGGAACGGCAACATTAGCACCGATAGATAACAGATGATTGCCATGACGCCAGTGGAAACAAGCATCTTAATGATTGCATGAATAAAATCCTTATTAAACAGTTGTGGCATACGTTTATTCATAACGAAGAAGAGAATGGCCACCTCTACCACCGCGACGATTGACTGTGCCCACGCTAGACCGTAAGCTCCCATGTCGAGGGTCGTCGAAAGGATAATTGCCAAGAAAATATTGAGCGAAATACTTATCAGTGATATATAAAGTGGTGTTTTTGTATCCTGCTGGGCATAGAACGACCGCGCCGCCATATGGTAGATTGTCCGAAACAGAATAGCAATCACCAACGCACCCAAAATACCTGCCATTAGCGGATCGCCAGTATTACGAATAAAGTGGACGATGTAACCGCGCGTAAAGAACGTAATGACCGCTGTTGGTAGCGCCAACCAAATAATCACCCGAAGAGTCTGACGAAGTTGCGCCTGAAACGCACCCTCCTTACCCTCGCCAAGACGATCGGAGAGCTGCGGGAACACAGCACTACTGATCGCCACACCGATAAGATTAATCGGCATCATATGCAAAGTCAGCGCCTGGTTATAAGCCCTTGTTACGCCGGCGCCCATGCGCGACAAAAGATTTAACTCAACTAAGCTAACTGCATAGTCCATCCCCTGATCAACTGACCTTGGTGGTAATAATTGCAATATTTTACGAAACCCTTTATTCCGCCGGTAAATCTTAAATCGATAGTCAAACCCCAACCCAATCAAGCCAATTGAGCTAGTAATCAACTGCAGAAACGAACCGAGCACCACACCAAGCGCCACTCCCATAACTCCGCCCTCAAATATTTGCCAACCAAAAATACTAACTCCCTCGGTAAACCAAAAGATGCCAATAATGATACCGACATTATACATAACCGGTGCCAATGCGTAGAACGTAAACCGCCCAACCGCTTGCTGAGTACTAGCAATTACCGAGGCGATGGCAAAAATAAACGGATTCACGGCAATAACACGCATCATGCTTGCCGTCAAAGCGTGCGCCGATTCACTAAAGCCAGGCACAATCAAGCTGGTAATTTGATCAGCAAAAATAATGATCAAAATACTAACTGCCATAGTCGCCAGTGCCATGAAATTAATCATACTTGAGCCGATTTCCCAGGCAGATTGTTTATTGCCCTTGACCCAGCGAGCGTTAAAAACCGGTATAAATGTCACGCTCAATGCGCCGGACACAAGAATAGCAAACATAAAGTCAGGCACCGTAAATGCTGCCGTATAGGCGTCGAGCCCCACCGGATAGCCAGCTAACCCGGCCGCCTCATTAGGCATATAGGCAGAGTTAAGCAGTCGATCACGGAAAAAGCCAAGCAAGGCTGAAAGTAGCATCGAGCCAGCTAGTAAGGTGGCGGCTAACCTAACTGTCAGCCGCTTATTAACCTTGTAGACCGCCTCTCGAACTCGACCCATATATTCCTCAGGCCGCGTGCAACATAGCCTCTTTTGGCAGTGTCGTACCCTTTAAAATCTTTTCGACTTCCTCTTCCTCAAGAGTCTCCTCCTCAAGGAGGGCTTTAACTAGCTTATCAAGAAATATTTTATTTTCCTTAATTACAGCCTCCGCCCGATGCGCCGCCTCTTTGATCAGTCGCTCAACTTCCTTATCAATCAACGCTGCCGTCTCGTCCGAATATGGCCGCTCCCGCGTCATCTTATCGAACATCAATCCGCCATTGTCTTCGTGGAAAACCTGGTCACGCAACTCCTTGCCCATGCCCTGCTCAATGACCATCTCACGTGCAATCTCGGTTGCCTTACGAAGGTCAGAGCCAGCACCCGTGGTAATACCGTCTGCACCATAGATCAGTTTTTCAGCAATGCGCCCACCCATCGCCCGTGCCAAGATGTCTTTAAACTCGTAGACATTGGTGTAACTACGGTCTTCTGACGGCAAAAACCAAGTCACGCCACCAGTTCCGCCCCTTGGAATAATCGTCACCTTATGCACCGGATCAGAATCAGGCAAAACATGGCCGACAATCGCATGCCCTGCCTCATGATAAGCAGTCAGCTCTTTTTCATGCTCATTCATAACTTTTGTTTTGCGCTCCGGACCAATCGCTACCTTTTCAAATGCCTCGGTCAGGTCATCGTTCGAAATCTTCTTTTTGCCCCGACGCGCCGCGATAATTGCCGCTTCATTCGCCATATTCGCCAGATCTGCGCCAGACGAACCAGCAGTTTTGGCTGCCAATTTGTCTAGATTGACTGTATTATCAGTTGGCTTATTCTTAAAATGCACCTTGAGTATCGCCTCGCGGTCTCTACGCTCCGGCAAAGTAATATTCACCCTGCGATCAAATCGTCCTGGCCTTAACAAGGCAAGGTCAAGTACATCAGCTCGGTTGGTTGCTGCAAGTACAATCACATTAGTGTTGCTATCAAATCCATCCATTTCAACTAAAATTTGGTTTAACGTCTGCTCTCGCTCATCATGTCCGCCCCCCATACCGGAGCCACGTTTACGCCCGACTGCGTCAATTTCATCAATAAAGATAATACATGGAGCATTTTTCTTAGCTTTTAAGAACAAATCACGTACACGCGACGCACCAACACCAACAAACATCTCGACAAACTCCGAACCAGAGATCGAAAAGAACGGCACATCAGCTTCGCCCGCTACCGCACGCGCCAACATAGTCTTACCCGTACCAGGACTGCCAACCAATAACACCCCCTTAGGAATCTTGGCGCCAAGTTCTTGATACTTCTTTGGGCTTTTTAGAAAATCAACAACTTCTTGCAAATCTTGTTTGGCATTATCGTTGCCAGCGATGTCATCAAACTTCACCTTCTCCTTATCTGAGCCATAGAGACGCGCCTTACTCTTGCCAAAACCCATAGCTTGATTGTTCTGACCTTGTGCTTGACGCATCATAAACATAAAGAATGCCACGATAATCAGTACTGGAATCATAATAATCGCTAAGCTCCAAAGCGTCTCGTTAGTCGTCGATGGTGGCACAATCTTCACCTCGACCTTGGCCTCCTTATCCAAGCCCTGCTCATAAATACTACTGCCAGCCTCTTTAACCGACCGTTCAGTTGGATTCTCTTCGCCTTTTGGCGTTACCCGAATATCATTGCCCTGAATCTCTAGTCGAACAATCTCGCCCTTGTTGGCGCGATTGACCACATCGGACAATGCCACATCCTTTAAAGCGCCACCAGACAAGGTCGCCGCATACCAGACTAAACCAACAAATGTCATAATGGCCAACCAAAACAACCCCAGCCTTATCATTTGCCTCATATTTTTCTTGCCATCATTTCGTTTTGGCGACTTCTCTGCCATGTAATACTATTCCTTTCATCAAATAATCTATCGCTCTTCTTATTTTATCATCTTTGAGTGCACCTGCACAGACCAGGTTTGTTTTGCGACCGTCACCTCTAAACCCTGCCCAATCTGCCAGACAGTACCCGGTCGCCCCAGCTTAATACCATACAGCATACTACTCAACTGCTGACCTAAAAGTGATATCTGGTACTTTTGCACCACCCAGCTATACAATAACTCCCTTGCTACTTCTGGCGCAATCATCGTTATAAAATACCGATTCGCAATAGGGAAGTCACTCTCCTCTAATTCTCTACTTATCCCTGTTTTTAATCTAGCCTGGTTTTGCCGTAAATCATACAACTGCCGCCTACCCTCAGACGACAATAGGGCAGTCTGACGACGAATTTGATTCCTTCGATACTGATCTCCCTGATTCGTTTCATCCTCAACCCACTCCAAACGATTTTTGCTTGCATAAGCTATTAGTTCGCTTTTTGTTCTTTTCAATAAGGGACGCGTAATTCTCTTGTCGCTCATCGTCGCCAACCCTCGCCAGCGCGTCCCACGCTCTACGTTTAAAACTATTGTCTCGACTAAATCATCCTGATGATGTGCCGTTACTAGCACTCCACCCTGAGTTTTCGCCACTTCGTGCAAAAACCCATATCGTCGTTCACGAGCCTTCTCCTCGCTGGCATCACTACCTAACTCTTCTCGTCGTCCAATATACTTCACGCCGTACTGTCGAGCTAAAGCCTCCACAAATCGCGCATCAGCCACCGAATCAGGACGGATACCATGATCAAAATGAGCAACCATCACCTCAGACAAATCATCATCCATAGACCTTAGAGAGAGCAACTGGCCTGTCATCAGCATATCTAGCAACACTACACTATCTACGCCGCCACTCACTGCCACAATCAATTTCATAAATTTTAGTGTACTATTTACCTATGATTTTTGCAAAAAAGTATTGCTTTTTTGTCAACTTTGTGCTACAATGATAAAGAGTTAATAAATAACACAAAAAAGGACAAAACATGAACAACGTGATTGCCGGCGAGTACGAACTCGCAGTACTCATCGAACAACAGCAAAATAACCAACTCGCCACCTGGAGCCGCCAGCGAACCTTAGGCGAACTATCTAACTTTGTCGAACGCAGAATGGCACTGCTCGAAGATGCACTCTAGGCACCCCAAGATTACTCTTCCGGAAGCTTATATGGGCTTGCCTCCAGGCCATCCGACACAAGGCTAATCACTGCCTGTAGTTTATAGCAAACTTCGCCTGCCGAATGGCTATTAGTGACTGGATATGAGCGATAACCGTCTTCATCCAGGCTATAATAGATCTCTGTGCCAGTATAGCTATCAACCCCAGCCTCCGCATAGGTTACGCAGAGCTGATAACGATGCTTTTCGAGCGTCCCGAGCTGATTTACTACAACCCCCTCATCTTTATAGCCGACCAGATTATTATCGATCAACAGCTTTGCACTATGACCAGAGGGCCTGAGGTCATCTAAAGAAGCTGGAGCTTCTTTGTTGGTGTTAATATAATTTTGAATTTGCTGACTGACATCATATAGACCAGATTCGATATGTCGATCGTTACGCGTTTTGATTGACGCCGATACTGGACCGATAAAGCCGAAAGTCAGAATCACTAAAGAGATACCCAGCATAGACGAGCTATAAATTAGCGGTAATTTAACTATCTTAGCTGGATACAAAACCCGTGGCAAGGTCATAGCAAACAGCACAGTTGCACCGAGCAATGTCAGGACTGCTACCACCCGCTCATCCGAGAAAATCCCGTCCACCAGACCTCCCAAGACAACAAAAATCGTCGCCACTAACGCACCGACACTACAGACTGCAAAGAGGACAGCATGAACTGTCATGACTACTGCCGATGCACCGGTCTTCTCAGGCGATTCGTGACGACGATAAAACAGATCTATCACAAAAGCTGCTGGCAAAAGCACCGCCACTGTCGCAAAGGCAAATGGTACCATTTCGGCTATCGCACGAGAGGCGTTGTCGATCATAGCGCTAGCCAATATCAACGCCAAGACCCAAATCAGTCCGAGAATCAACCAGTACCAAAAAGCGTATGTTAACCACTGTAAAATAGTCAGTCCAGCCGTTTGACGCTTAATTTTAGAACTAGAATTCGCCATAGCACTACTCACAGGTTACCTCACTTTCATGATTTTACTCTTCTATGATAGCACAAGCCCTACATAAACCGCGTACTCCCGAATGGTACCTTGCGTTTCATCGAACCGCTCAACCCTAGCGTGTCGGCCGAATGAACTGTCCGCACACCCCAAAACTGATTTATTTCATCGACTGCTGAAGTTAATTTGGCGGTTTTAGCCATTTCACCAAACAAATCTTGTGGCTGATCGGTTGCTATCACCAATCCATAACACGAAATTCCGATTTCATAAGCGGGCAGGGGAGCGGTCCGCAAAAGTCCCCTAGCGATCTCAAACAGGGAAATTTCATCATTAACTGCCCTGTCCTGCCGATAAATATTTTGCCACCGCCCAGCGTGATAAGTCTTAACATAAAGCCTTACTCCACGAGCCATCACCCCTTGGGCGCGCAATTTTCCAGCAATATCTTCACATAAATTATGAAATCGCCTCAACACCTCATCATATCCCAGGTTGCGGTCATCCAGTACGTACTGTCGACCGATTGATTTCAAGCCAAAATCTACGTCATCGACCTCCCAGCCCCTTAGGCGCCGGTACCAATCTCGCCCGCTCTTGCCCTTAAAAACTTGTCGCACCAATATTACCTCCTCAGCATCCAAAAACTCCAGTACTGTAGTGATGCCGACCTGCCTCAACCGACGACCATAACCACCGGCGATACCAGTCAAATCCTCTAGCCCCATTCGTTGGTACATCTGTCGCAGGTTTTGGTGCGTAATCACAGTCAAACCATCTGGCTTATCAAAGCCGGCAGCAGTTTTAGCGAGAAACCGATTGGTGCCAATGCCGATATTGCACATCATATAGTCGCCAATTTCCTGGCGAATTCTGGTCTTAATTTCCCTGCCCACTTCCAGTAAATCTCTAGCCTGCAGTTCTGGCGGACTCTGAGCAAAATCAATCAAACCTTCATCAATACTTTTCATTCTAATCATTGGCGAATAATCTTCCAAAGTTGCTTTTAGCTTGCGATAAACATAACGGTATTTTGGCGGGTCACTTTCTAACAAAATCAGGTCAGGGCAGAGCAGGCGAGCCGTCGCCACTTTCATACCCACCCCCACTCCCCTAGTCTTCGCCTCATAACTAGCGGTGACGATAGCGGTTTTTTCGGTACGACGATTGACAATAGCCACCGGCTTACCTCTAAGGAGTGGACGAGATTGCTGCTCTATGGTTGCAAAACAGCTGTTGAGGTCGATGTGCATAATCAGTGGCCTGGCGGCATTAAGCAACATGATCCGCCTCCCGTACTAACCGCCAAACCAGCGTTACCGCATCAAATTCCAGCCGATAATCCGCCTGCCCGTCCGTCACATCAAAAATATGCACCGTCTTAGCGCCACGCTCATGCGGAAAGCCCAATCCTATTTTAGTAACCACCACTTCCCTGCCACTAGCTCGGCGAAACTTCACCGGCCGACAAACCTGCCAACCATGGCGAAAAACCGCCAATACTTCTACTTTCTCATCTAAAAATAGCTCGTCATTCATAAACAACCCTCTTCATTTTTAAGAGAAACGATTTATAGCAGGGTTCGCCCGTCTGACTCTGGTGTCGTTTCACTCACCATCTCAGCCGAAGACGATATAAACGACCAACACCAGGGACGCTTCACGCGGTTCAAGGCGCGCTAGGGTGTGTGGCGTGGTAAGTTAATCATAGCCTACTTTACCCAAGAAAACCACGACAGTCTAGAAAACTCGATAAAAATCTGCTACAATCTGATACTGTGATGACCACTGGTCATAAAACATTATTCTGGCACCGTAGCTCAGCTGGTTAGAGCGCAGGACTCATAAGCCTGAGGTCACAAGTTCAATCCTTGTCGGTGCTACCAAAGAAAAATGATTACCCTTGTAGTCGTTTTTTTATTGCTATCTTTTCGACACAGTTGAGGCCAGAACTCACGGACACGCTATATATAGCGTAGGCGCTAGATATGGTGTACAGATACGCTAGATATAGCGTTTTATGGCGATCCGCCTGAGATCTACCCCAGGCCATAATCAGCATAATTCAGCCTTTTTCATTCCTTTTTCAAACCACTTATGCTACAATTCTAGAAGAGGACTTATACACAAACATGAACTTTTTTCTCCTATCATCCTTTGCGATTATCGCTTTTTCAGCACTGATACATGCCAGTTTTCAACTGAGCATTAGTATATTGACTCTTGTTAGCGGCCACTCCCTGGGACGCAAGACATCACACAAGCGCACACTTGGACTGATGAGCAGTTTAATTATTGGTATCGGAGTAACCACATTGCTACTACTAGCGACTGCAACTTACTCACTTTCCCTAGCCATCTGGGAATCAATAAATGCCGAACGACTAGTTAGCGCTATCGTCTGTGGACTACTAGTGGGCTTGGGCTTGTCTACTTGGATTTTCTATTACCGAAAAGGACCTGGGACAACTTTATGGCTACCACGGAGTATGGCGAAATTTCTCTCATCTCGAGCAAAATCAACCAGAAGTCGAGTTGAAAGTTTTGGACTTGGTATGGTGAGCGTTATTGCAGAGCTAATTTTTATCATTGCTCCGATATCGACAGCAGCGATAACTATTGCCCTACTTCCCTCTCCGAGCCTCCAGGCTACGGGAGTTATCTTCTATCTAGTACTTTCGCTCTTGCCGCTGTTTATTATCTTTTTAGCAGTGGGTGGTGGAAAAAAACTTAGCCGAATTCAAGCCTGGCGGGAGCGCAACAAGGGGTTCCTCCAGTTTGCAAGTGGCGGTAGCTTACTGATCCTTGCGGCCTTTCTATTCGTCGATCGAGTACTCGGTATCTCACTTTATGGAGTCTGGTGATGAACGCCTCGTCACAAATTAACGTTATTAAAGCGGGAGGTAAGCGCCCGAACGAAGAGTTTGACCCAGAAAAACTACATCGCAGTATTGTTGCCAGCTGCCTAAGCCTACGCACACCCGACGGACAGGCTGAAGAGATAGCACGACATGTCTGCCTCGAGGTGATTCGCTGGTGTGGCAATCGTCCAGAGATTACTAGCGCAGATATTCGTCGCGTCGGAGCCAAAGTGTTCGCAAAACATCATCCAGAAGCAGCATATTTATACAAACAAGAATTAACGGTACTATAGGGGGCAATATGGCACAAAAACCAACATTTGACTATGACATAATTGTTATCGGCAGTGGCGCAGGTGGCAGTCCAGCAGCGACTATCGCAGCACGAGCCGGCAAGCGCGTTGCAGTCATCGAAAAGGCTAAGTTTGGTGGCGAATCGCCAAACTGGGGTGAAATACCTCGGGGTGCCCTGCTCCACGCCACGCATGTCTACGATAAGGCAAAACAAGGAGCCACTTTTGGTTTACGGAGCAACACAATTGGCTACAACTACCCTTCCCTCCTTGCCTGGCGCGATGCTGTAGTTAAGCGCACCGGAGCAGCTGGCAACCGCAACTATTACGAAAAACAAGGTATTAGTGTATTTAATAGCGCCGCTCACTTCTTAAGTCCAAATGAAATTAGCGTTAATCGTCGCCATCTGTCCGCCCGTCGCTTCCTCATCGCCACCGGCTCTACTTGGGTCGTCCCCGATGTTCCTGGACTCACTGAGACACCCTATCACACCCCTGAGACTATTTTGTCACTGAGTCGTCCACCAAAATCACTTTTCGTCGTTGGTAGTAACTCTACCGCTATAGAAATTGCTTCTTTTTTCGCGATTTTAGGCACAAAAGTCTATATCGCCGAGTCAGCAACACGTATATTTCCAGATTTTGATAATGAAGCTGGTGAATTATTTACCGAACAACTCCAGAAACAACGTGGCATGACACTCCTGACATCGACAAAGGTCGTTGCCGCGCAAAAAGACAGCTTGTCGAAGCGTATCACCTATCTCCGCAAAGGAACCGAGCATACTGTCAAAGTCGATGAGTTGCTTATTGCCGATAAGCGCGCACCAGTAACTGACTTGGGTTTGGAAAATGCTGGCGTCAACTATACTACCGATGGTATCACCGTAAACGATACACTACAAACATCAGCTAGACATATTTTTGCAGCTGGCTCTTGTGTTGACATAGCCCTGACGACTAGTGATATTTTAGCGGAAAGTCGAGTTGCGGCACACAATCTACTACGAACAAAGCGCATTCAAGTGGATCCGCGCATCTCGCTTCGCACCACAAACCTAATACCAAATGCTGCACGTGTTGGCCTTGCCGAAGATGACTGTATTCGACGTGATTTATCTATCAACACCGCCCTCGCCCCCCTGTCTCTCGTACCTATGAGCAATATTACTGACCAACGACTAGGCTTTGTCAAGATTATTGTCGACAAGAAAGGTCTTCTGCTTGGCGCAACCATTGTCGCACCTCACGCCAACGAGATGATACACGAGCTGGCTCTTGCGCTCCAGCACAATATGACCGCCCATGACATCTTTACAGCGCCACACAGCTTCACTTCGTGGTCTGAAGCAACTCGCATCGCTGCCAGTAAACTTATTTAAAGTGTCGCAGCCCTCCTATCTCACGTGTTATACTATAAATGCTGGGGGTGTAGCTCAGCGGTCAGAGCAGCGGGCTCATAACCTGTTGGTCGCTGGTTCAATTCCAGCCACCCCCACCAAATATTGACTTTTAGAAACAAAAATATGATCGATACATTTCAAACTCAACTCAAGCGCTTCACCTACCGACTTCGGCATGATTACCTGACGATGAATAATATTGTATTCGCAATTGCACTATTTATCGCGCTCAGTTGGACCTGGAACTCGATTGAAGCTATGCAGCAAAACTATGAATTACAACAAAATGTTGATCGCAAGAGGCAACAGCTAATTCTTGAGCAGTTACAGGTCGACACCCTACAGCTTGAGAGCCGGTACTACGACACGCTAGAATACCAAGAATTAGCCGTTCGTCAACGCCTCGGCAAAGGAATGCCTGGTGAAAAAGTAGTCATTGTTCCGTCAACTGACTCTAACGAGGTTCCCGAGGAAAATACATCTACAACGCCTGTTCAGGTAGACAATCTCCAGGAGTGGATGAACTTCTTATTTGGCACACGCACAAAAAACTTGCAGAAATAACTCAAATTTGCTAAGATATCATAAGTATCGCGGGGTAGAGCAGTCCGGTAGCTCCCTGTTGATATCAATAGCTCATAGCCCATGGTTATGACGAAAGAAAATACCAGGTCATAAAACACATTACAGTATCGCGGGGTAGAGCAGTCCGGTAGCTCGTTTGGCTCATAACCAAAAGGTCGT
>CAZKHR010000004.1:0-5598 GCA_964552745.1 uncultured Candidatus Saccharibacteria bacterium
AATGGCTAGAAATTGAGCATTCACTCGATATTGCCAACAAGGATAGTCGATATATGGCGATCCTAAAGGCTGATAAGCTACTTGATCAGGCCCTCAAAGACACCGGCTCAAGAGGGCAAACCATGGGTGAACGTATGAAGGATCGTCAAGGCGCTTGGTCAAATGCTAATGCTGTTTGGGCGGCACATAAGATTAGGAATCAAATTGCTCACGATGATAACGTCCAGTTGAGTGAAACGATAACTAAGAGGGCTCTGGCTAGTTTTAAGCGTGCACTAAAAGATTTGGGAGCGATATAATGAGCATATATGAAACTTATGAAATGACGATTGGCATTGAGTGTCACGTACAGCTGGCCACTAAGACCAAGCTGTTTAGTGCTTCAGATAATGACGCTCGTGATAAAGGGCCAAACAGCTGCGTGTCGCTGGTTGACTTTGCTTTGCCAGGAATGCTGCCGGTGCTTAATCGTAGGGCCGTTGACTTAGCAATCAAGGCCGGTAGGGCATTAAATGCGCCAATAGCGAAGGTCAGTCGGTTTGATCGCAAACATTATTTTTACCCAGATCTGCCTAAGGGCTACCAGACAACTCAGATGTATCAGCCGATTATCTTAGCTGGGTATATCGATGCGCCACTCGATGATGGCACTGCGGTGCGAGTACGCATTCACCATGCGCACATAGAGGAGGATGCCGGCAAGCTAACTCATTTCAACGGCTATTCGTTGGTTGATCTGAACCGAGCTGGTACGCCGTTGATTGAGATTGTGTCAGAGCCGGACATTCATTCGGCAGCCGAAGCCAGGGCTTATACAACAGAATTGTATCGGCTAATGACCTATGCTGGCGTGACACACGGCGATCTTTATCATGGCAACATGCGTTTTGATGTTAATATTTCGGTGGCCAAAAAGGGCTCTTCTGAGCTTGGTAAGCGAGCTGAAGTAAAGAACCTTAATTCGTTTCGTAGTGTCGAAAGGGCGGCTGACTATGAATTTAAGCGTCAAATTGATTTACTGGAACGTGGTGAAAGTGTAGTGCAAGAAACCCGTGGCTGGGATGATGATAAGCAGATCACCACTAGTCAGCGCTCAAAAGAGGACGCCCAAGATTATCGCTATATGCCTGATGCTGACATTCCACCAATCGTGCTAAGTGAAGAAGAGATTGAGCAAATCCAAGCGGAAGTGCCAACTTTGCCAGCAGAGTATCGAGAGCGCTGGAAGGGGCTGAATCTGGACTATTCCGTTGTCAATACGGTCTTAGATAGCCAGCCAGTGGCACGTACGCTTGATGCGGTTGTTGAGCGTTCTGGTATCGATGACCTTTCTCGTCGAGTGTTTAATTGGTTTGCATCTACTCAGGCTGACGATATCGACACTGCAGCTGTGGAATCGGGGCTAGTCAGCCCTGGTAGACTGTCTGAGCTTTCGGAGATGGTCGGCGTTGGTAAGTTGAGTTCTACTGGTGCGAAAGAGGTCTTCTTGGCGTTGTTTGATAAAGCGCATAAAGGTAAAGATCCAGAAGAGATTGCTAAAGAGAAAAATTTACTACAGGTGAGCGATGAAAGCGCGATTGCGACAATTGTCGATGAGGTGATGAACGACCCAGCTTCAGCGACCTCGATAGCGGATATCAAGGCTGGTAAAGACAAGGCCATCGGCTACCTAGTCGGACAGGTGATGAAAAAGTCAAAAGGACAAGCCAACCCAAGTTTGGCACAAAAACTTATTCGAGAGCGGTTATGATGGAGGGCAGAATGACTGACGCAGTGGGCAGTTTTTTACGCTTATGATACACTAAAAGAGTTACTAGAAAGGGGAGATGATGAGAAAACCAACTAAAGCGATTATTACTGATGCCGGCTATGCTAGTCGCTACTTGCCGATAGCCAAGACGATTCCAAAAGGCATGTTGCCAATCGGCAATCGACCAATCATGCAGCTAGTGGTCGAAGAATGTATTGCTGCTGAGATTAAGGAGATAATTATCGTGGCGACACCTGAGGGTAAGCCAATTTACGAAGATTATTTTAATAACGCGGTTAACCATATCCGTAAACAATTGCGTGCGCAAGGCAAGGAGGATCGATATAACGTCGTTAGAGAGGTGCTTGATTTTCCAAAAATTAGGATTATAGTCCAAGACCCAGCGCTCCCCTACGGCAATGGCTCGCCGATTGTTAGCGCTCGTGACTATATTGCCGACGACGAAGCATTCATCGCAATCTACAGCGATGATGTTGTTTTTGGGGCGTCAGATACATTGGCGCTATGCAAGGCTTTTGACAAGCATCCGGGCGCAAAGGCGATCATTATGGGCCAAGAAGTGTCACCCGACGTGGTAGATAAGTATGGGATTATTTCACTTAAAAAAGGCAATCGACTTGATAATATCGTTGAAAAGCCAGCAATCGATCAAGCTCCGTCTAATCTCGCTAGCTACGGGCGGTATTTACTTACGCCTGAGGTTTTTGATTATCTAAAGCCAAACATGACCAGTCTAGATGACGAGCTTTGGACGGTCGATGCTATTACGAAGATGGCCGCTCAAGGCGATGTTTGTGTCCTAAAAACCAAAGGCCAGTGGATGACAACTGGCGATCCGAAGAACTATTTCCTGGCTCATCTCAGGTATGTCCTGGATAGTGAGGACTACATAGAAGACATTCGCAAAATGGTCAACGGTAAATAACTAAATAACTGACAAAATTAGTATTCTGAAGTATACTGATATCATGAATGGACTTGCTATATTTTTGACCATTGTCTTAGCCTCATTGGTGGTGCTTGCGGTTATCTTGGTGATATTAATTATCAGTATTTCGCATAAAATCACCAGAATGCAAAAGAGCGCCAAATCAATTCATCAACAAGTCGTAGATTTGACCGATATCGCTACAATTATCTCATCAATTTCCACACTGGTCGGTATCTTATTGACAAAAAGTGGAGCGAGAGGGAAGGAGCAGGCAGGTGAAAACCGAGAAGGGCCAAACTCAGAAGAGAAAACCGACCAATAAACTAGCCGAGCAGGTGGCCGGGGTTGGCGAAAAGGGCGCCAGGCGAGCGGTTATTGAAGATTTATTTTATGATTTTCATAGTTCTCGTTCGCGAGTGTATGTTATGAATTTTGTGCGCGGTCTTTTCTTTGGACTTGGCAGTGTTATCGGCGCAACGATACTAATAGCATTAATCATCTGGTTCTTGGGGTTTTTTGGTGATATTTTTCCGCCTTTGGCTGATTTCTTAAATAATCTCATTGACACCATGGAGAGTCGCGAGTAGCGGCTAGATGGTCTAGTTATTGACAAATAATCTTAAGTGTGATAATATATAAACATAAGCAGAGCGAAGACGGTCTGCAGCCTTCGAAGTGCCCAGGTATATGCTACAATAGGAGTAATGGACGAGAGTAGGGATAGTGTAGAGATAGAGGCGGCTTTGAGGCCGTCTGACTATGTGCATCTGCATAACCATACACACCATAGCTTGCTCGATGGATTAACGAAAATTCCTGATTTAGTCGCACGTGTCAAAGAACTCGGCATGAAAGCATGTGCGATCACCGACCATGGCACTATGAGTGGAGCGATTGAATTTTATAAAGCTGCAAAAGACGCTGACATTAAGCCGAT
Source organism: uncultured Candidatus Saccharibacteria bacterium (assembly GCA_964552745.1). Taxonomy (GTDB): domain Bacteria; phylum Patescibacteriota; class Saccharimonadia; order Saccharimonadales; family Saccharimonadaceae; genus Nanosynbacter. The sequence goes on from CAZKHR010000004.1 coordinate 3,640, forward strand.
TATTGGTATCGAAACGTATGTGGCAGCTCGCAGTCGACATGACCGAGATCCAGCGAAGGACAAGATGCGTTATCATCTAGTTCTACTGGCAATGAATAATACTGGTTATCAAAACCTAATGAAGTTGAGCACAACAGCTAATCTTGAGGGCGTGTACTATAAGCCACGTATCGACCATGAGTTACTAGAGAAATACAATGAGGGTATAATTGCCCTGAGTGCTTGTTTGGGTGGTGAGGTTAGTGAGCCCTTGAAGAGGGATGATTATGAGGGTGCAAAAAAAGTTGCCGAGTGGTATAAATCAGTTTTTGGTGATCGATATTATTTAGAGATTCAGGATCATCAAGAGTTCGAATTGCAAAACAAGGTCAATGACTATATTTTTAGATTAGCTAAAGAATTAGATATCAAGACGGTTGTCACTAGCGATGCCCACTATGTTGATGCTGAAGATCAGGAGTCGCACGAGATTTTGCTGTGTGTTGGTACGGGTGCCTATCTATCGGATGAGAAGAGAATGACACTAGAGGATTTCCACTTGCATGTGACCGACCCCAAAGATGTGATTGCGCGTTGGGGAAAAGAGCACCCTGATACTGTCAGTACCACCAAAGAAATTGCCGATCGTTGTGATTTGGAGATAGACCTAGGCGGTATTTTAATTCCAAAGTTTCCTACACCAAATGGTGAGTCGGAAAAGGAGTATTTGGATTATCTAGTTTATCAGGGAATGGCTGGTCGCTATACTGAATTCAGTAGGCAAGATATCGAGGCGATGTCAGATGAGGATGTTCGGAAAGCACTGAGCAAGGAGCAAGTTGAGCGACTTGATATGGAATTTGCGGTGCTTGACAATATGGGCTACAATGGTTATTTTTTGATTGTTCATGATTTTATTAGCTGGGGTAAATCGCAAGGGATTATTTTTGGTCCGGGACGTGGTTCGGCTGCTGGGTCAATTATTGCCTATGCGTTAAATATCACCGATCTTGATCCGCTTCATTATGGCCTGCTGTTTGAGCGATTCCTTAACCCCGATCGCATATCGATGCCCGATATCGATATTGACATACAAGACACTCGTCGCAATGAGGTGATTGAATATTGCGCTAACAAATATGGCGTTGATCGGGTGGCTAATATCTGTACATTTGGCACTATGGCAGCTCGGGGTGCAGTTCGAGATGTGGCGCGAGTACTGCAAGTGCCATATGGCGATGCTGATCAATTAGCGAAAATGATTCCGCAACCTGTTCAGGGTCGACACATTCCCTTGAAGATCTCGGTAGTCGAGGATGCTGATTTGAAACAAGAGTACGATAGCAATCCGGTCGCTAGGCGGGTACTGGATTTTGCAATTAAACTGGAAGGAACGATTCGCTCACACGGTGTTCATGCCGCCGGCGTAGTGATTGCGCCAGATGACTTGGTGAAGTATGTGCCACTAGAAATGGCTCAAAAAGGCGTGGTAGCGACACAATATCCGATGGGTCCAGTCGAAGAATTAGGCCTACTCAAAATGGATTTCCTAGGTTTATCGAACTTGACTATTATTAACAACGCTTTACGAATTATTCGTAAAGTTTACAAAACGGAGATCGATCTTTCAGTACTTCCTCTTGATGATGAAGAAACTTATAAATTATTCCAACGTGGCGATACGACAGGTGTTTTTCAGCTCGAATCTGCCGGCATGAAGCGGTATTTGCGTGAACTAAAGCCGAGTGTGTTTGAGGATATTATTGCTATGGTGGCGCTGTATCGTCCGGGGCCGATGCAGTTTATCGATTCGTTTATTCGTAGAAAGCACGGTGAGGAAGAGATTGCTTATTTACATCCTGGTATGGAAAATTCGTTAAAAAATACTTATGGAATTTTAGTTTACCAGGAGCAATTTATGCAGATTTCTAAGGAGTGGTGCGGATTTACCGGTGGTCAGGCCGATACACTTCGTAAAGC
>CAZKHR010000004.1:5608-19635 GCA_964552745.1 uncultured Candidatus Saccharibacteria bacterium
AGAGTGTAAAGTTTTCAAATCGTATAACTTATAATAAAAAAGGAGGAAATAATGAGTATAGTTAAATCGTTTTCAGTAGGTAATGGAGATATGTTCTATATTGATCATAATTCTGATAATTTTACTACAATTGATTGTTGCTATAATGATGAGGATGAAAAAAAAGAAATGGCAATATATATGAGCCTTGGTAAGAAAAAAATTGACTTGATGAAAAAGGTTAAGCCGGAGTTTGTCGAGGGTGCAGTGAGGGTCAGTGGCGCTAGTCGTGAAGTAGCAGAACTATTCTGGGATCAACTGGAGGAGTTTGCTAATTACTGTTTCAATAAGTCTCACGCTGCTTGCTATGGCCTGATTGCCTACTGGACGGCGTATCTTAAGGCTCACTATCCTGATGCGTTCATGGCAGCCCTAATGACTAGCGACCAAGATGATACCGAGCGTTTAGCAATCGAGATTGCTGAGTGTCAAAAAATGGGCATAGCAGTGCTTAATCCGGATATTAATGAGTCGTTCGTTGAGTTTGCCGTTGTTCCAGGCAAAAATCAAATTCGCTTTGGCATGTCGGCGGTCAAGGGTGTCGGCGTTGGCGCAGTTGAGGAGGTGCTCAGGGCTCGTGAGTCGGGGAAGATTACTAGTGTTGAGGATTTTTCAAAAAGAGTTTCGACCGGCAAGTTTAATCGTAAGGCATGGGAGTCGCTAATTAAGACTGGTGGTTTTGATGCCTTTGGTGATCGTTCAGACTTACTGTTCAATCTTGATACTATTACTGCATTTGCTTCGAAGACGCAGAAGGAAGCGGCTAGTGGGCAGACAGATTTGTTTGGTATGCTTGGCGGATCGGAGGGGGCGAGTGTCCAGTCAACTATGCAGTTGCTGCCAGCGCCGACAAAACACACTGGCAAAGAACAGCTAATGTGGGAGCGAGAACTTTTAGGTCTTTACATATCAGCGCATCCACTCGATGCCTATGCGTTGTATTTGTCGGAACAGACGCAACCGTTGACGCAACTAGTGCCAGAATACGATGGGCGACAGATGTCGGTCGGTGGCATTATTTCGACCGTACGAACAATTATTACTAAAAGTGGTTCAAAAATGGCCTTTGTGGGGCTGGAGGATAAATTTGGCGAGGGTGAGGTGATTATCTTCCCAAGTCTATATGAGCAAGTTGGTGCAAAACTAGTTCAGGATACGGTCGTGACGATAGTTGGCAGAAACTCATCTCGTGATCGCGACGGCGCCTTGATCAATGAGAGCAAACTTATCGCCGATGAAGTTTCGGTAATTACCGACAGCGACGTTATAGAATACGAATCAACCGGTAATAAATTAGATGCGCCAAAGATGAGTGCCAAGGTCAAGAAAGAGCGACGTGCTACCTATAAGGCGCAAAAGACAACAGCTACTCCGTCAACTAAACCAGTGGCGGTAGCTGCAGTTTCAGCTTCTCCTCAGCCCGAAGCACCGGCACCAAGATTATTCCTCCACGTTAAAGACCCGAATGACCACGATGCACTGGTAGCGGTTAAGTCAGTTTGTGGTAAGCACCCGGGCGTAACCGATGTCGTGCTAGTGTTGGGCGAGGAGCATAAATCAGCTATTCGATTGCCATTTAAGGTTGAGGCGAATGATTCGCTCATCGGTCAGCTGCGTGAATTTTTGCCGAGTGAGGGTGTAGTCTTAAAATAGTAGCCCATAGAGTGCTATGCCGGTAGCGACACTAACATTAAATGATTCTTTCTGGCCAAACATGGGAATCTCAATTACCTGGTTGCAAAGCGCTAAGAGCTCGGGTGTAATGCCGTGAACTTCTTCACCAAGTAGCAGTGCGAGCTCGTCGGGTGGAGTAAATTCAGGTAGCGTAATACTATTAGGTGCTTGCTCAAGTGCGATAATTGGCATAGTTTGTTTATTTATCCAGGATATAATATCTTCAACATAGCTAAACGGTACGATACTTTCTGCCCCGAGGGCAGTTTTATGAATTTGCGAGGTTAATTTGTCGGAAATGTGCGGTAGTCTCGGATCATTTAAATGAAGTTTCGGATAGGGTGTATAGCCACTCAAGATGATCTGCTTAACACCAAAGCCTTCTGCTGTGCGAAAAATTGCTCCGACATTGTGGGTTGAGCGAATATTATGAAGGACTAAAGTAATACGAGGCATGGCGCTTATTATAGTCCAGGGCTGGTAATTTGCAAAGGAAATTATTTCTCGCTAAACCATAATCATTTTGCTATAATGATACTGCATGGATGAACAAGCGATTCAAGAGAGGCGGCGCGATCAGGAGGAGCAGGCGACGCAAAAGCGAGCTGGGATTATTGGCTTGCAGTATCTCGATACTCGTGAATTTGAAGACGATTTTTCGCTTTTACGCGATATTCTGACAATTGATGAGATGTATAAGGGCAGGCTAGTGCCACTGGCGATAGATGAGAATACTATGGTCTATCGGTTTGGCGTAACCTCTCAGACACCACAGTCGCTGATTGCGCAGATTACTCAGGAGTACCGTGATGTTGGCAGGATCGCTCAGTTTATGTTGATTTCTGGCTCAGCTTTTCGGGTGATTATGCTTAGGTTTGATCCGCCTAAAAAAGTAGTTTACGATGACATTGAGATTGCAAAAGACGGTGACAGCGAAACCATGACTGAGGTGAGCCGAGTTTTGGCTAGTGTGGGTAGTGATGACATATTTAATTATCTGATTGATCAAGCGGATAAGCTCGGTGCAAGTGATATACATATTGAAAATACCCGTGAAGATATTCGTATTCGTATGCGCGTCGATGGAGCGCTTCATCCTGTTGCGCAATTGAGCAAGGATCGGTATCGAGTGATTATGGCTACCTTGGCTTCGCGTGCTGGCATATCGACAGCTTCGCGTGATCCTCAGTCGGGGCAGATTCACCATGACGTTCATCGTGAAGGGGCAACACATTTACTGAATTTGCGCGTGGAGATGGTGCCAACCTTGTTCGGTCAGGACGCAGTACTACGTTTGTTTAATTTCGATACGTCCATGTTAAATCTCGATCTACTTAGTATTACGCCAGCGGAGCGCGCGCAAATTGACGAAATTGTCTCACATCCTAGAGGTATGGCGCTGCTGGTTGGTCCAACCGGCTCTGGTAAGTCGACAACACTCTATAGTATTTTGAATGCACTCAACACTGCCGACCGTAAGATTATTACACTCGAAGATCCAGTTGAGAATACTGTGCCAGGCATTACACAGATACCCGTCAATACCACTGACGGGCAGAAGTTTTCCGATGGATTGCGGAGCGTCTTGCGCCTTGATCCGGACGTGGTGATGGTCGGAGAGATTCGCGACGAAGAGACCGCAAGGACGGCTATCCAGGCATCAATTACCGGACACTTGGTGCTGTCTAGTTTCCATGCAAATTCAACGTCAACGGCTTTTAGTCGTATCATTGACATGATTGGTCAGAATCCGATTTTTAGCACAGCAATTAGACTGTTAATTGCTCAGCGCTTAGTTCGACGTCTGTGGGATGGCAGTAAAGAGGAGTACGAGCCGGACGAGGCAACACGTAAGTGGGTAAGGGGGGTTTTGAAGGATCTTCCGGAAACCGTCGACCAGCCAAACCTCGATTCGTTTAAGCTTTATCGACCAGTTCCATCACCCGATGCGCCGTTTGGTTATAAGGGGCGCATACCGATCATGGAGCAGTTGGTTGTTACCGAAGAGATTCAAAAGTTTCTCCGTGGTGATGTTGCTGAGGTTCACGCTGAGGCAATTGAGGGGGTTGCTAAAGAACAGGGCATGATCACCCTGACGCAGGCGGGCGTATTGGCGGCTCTTCGAGGTGAAACTACACTAGAGGAGATTGGCCGAGTTATTTAGTACAATAATATTGACAAGAAAGATAGTTGGCTGATAATATAGTAAGCATGTCTAGGAGTGTATCCTCGAAAATCCCGCAGAAGGGCCTAGCGGTGTCTATGAAAGATCCGGCTAGAGCAGAATAGAGAAGACATCCGATACTCCTGTTGGAGCATCGGATACTATTATAACGGGAAGCAAGTTTCTTCAACTAATAGGCGGGGCCGCTCTCCCGAAGGTGATGCTTGATGGTATGTCAATTGGGATCGGGTACTTTTATGGCGAGAATGAATCTAGCGGGGAAGAGGATATTCCTGTTTATGATCGAAATGGTGGATCTATCGCTATTCTTAATGAATTGAAAGGCGATTTTTTCGGTACCTATGAAATATGCGATGGGAGCAGCTTTGTGACTATACCTTATGAATATCCTTTGCTCAAGTATCAAATACCTGTATGCTGGGACGATCTAAGAAGGCAACAGGGGGTGTCCTTGTCGCGAACCGAAGAGGTAGATCAGCAGGGTGTATTATCGCAGAAAGATAAGGAGCCGCAATTAGCGAGCGCATCTGTTTTTGCAGTATTGGATTACGATGGTTGGTCAGTTGATTTGGGGCGCCTTTCTTTGCCTGAAGGAGGTGAAGTGAATGTTGCTATTAGCGGCGGGGAGATGACGGTTATCGGGCAGGTAAGTAAGATAGGTGCTAATGTTGGTGCGGACGATGACGTGAAACTAAAACCTCCTGCGTTTGCAGAGGACTGGCATACTTCAGTGGGCGTCACTCATGATAATGGGTTTTATATAACAAATGGGTCTGGGAGTCTTAACGGAGGAAGGTTTTCTACAGTCGTATATTCTCGCAGGGACGCGACGAAAATAAATGACAATACAGAAATGCCATCGCCATCGGCTTCAGCGAGAGGACCCATCGAACAAGAGACTGCTTTGATTGCTGCTTAGTCTAGTGAATGACACTTGCGATTTCTGGCACTAGTCGTTCGCCAAAGACGCTTGGTATGATTTCGTCAGCAGTTGGGTTTTCTACTAGACTAGCTATTTTTTCAGCTGCGGCAATCTTGTGGTCATCGGTGATTTTCTTGACACCATTGTCGAGTGCGCCACGGAAGATGCCAGGAAAAGCAATAGCGTTGTTGACTTGATTTGGAAAATCACTTCGACCAGTTGCCACTACCGCAGCTCCGGCGGTGCGGGCGATATCGGGCATAATTTCTGGAGTTGGGTTGGCAAGAGCAAAAACTATAGGCTTTGGTGCCATTTTTTGAATCATTTCGGCCGTGAGTAGTCCTGGCTTGGAGACGCCAATAAATATATCGGCATCAATAATTGCCTGGTCAAGAGTCCCAGATTGTGATGCATCGAGATATGGTAGTAATGCTTTCTTCTCATCATTTAAGTCAGTCCGAGCGTTGCCGATGACACCCTTAGAGTCTACGCCAATAATCGAACCCACACCGTAGCGATGAAGTAGTTTGATGATAGCTGTACCAGCCGCACCAGCACCAATTGTGACAATTTTACACTCAGATAGTGTTTTATTGGTAACTTTCATAGCGTTGATGATACCAGATAGTGTCACTACCGCTGTGCCGTGCTGATCGTCGTGAAAGACTGGAATGTCTAATTCAGTTTTTAGGCGCTCTTCGACGGCAAAGCAGATTGGTGCAGCGATATCCTCGAGGTTAATCGCTCCGAAACTTGGCGCAATTGCTTTAATAGTAGCAACAATCTCATCCTCGGTATGAACATCTAGTACAATTGGTACGCTGTCAATATCTGCAAAATGCTTAAATAGCAACGCTTTACCCTCCATGACTGGCATGGCGGCGTGCGGGCCAATGTTGCCAAGACCCAAAACGGCCGAGCCATCGGAGATTACTGCAACTAGATTGTTGGTCCAGGTATATACAGGCATGAGCGAGGAATCTTCGTGAATAGCCTTTGATACGGCTGCTACACCAGGGGTGTAGTAGGCGCTTAGTTTATGCTTATCCAGTTCGGATGTGTCGCGAAGTGCTGTAGTAATTTTGCCTTTGTATTGCTTGTGTAGATTGATAGCTATCTCATTGTAATTCATGTCTTTAGTATAGCATGAGAAAAGTTGTTGACACTACAAAACGACTTTGCTATGATTAAGCTCAAGTAATAAAGTCGGTTGTGTAATCGATCGGCGGAAGGGGTTGGACGTTCTAGCTATGGCACGCTTACCACAACCGGGCGGAGATAAGGGTGAATGGGGTGATATCCTTAACGATTTTCTTTTAACTGCTCACAATAAAGACGGCGCTCTCAAGGACGGTAGTATAACAGAAGCTATGCTTTCGGTGCCCGTTCAAGATAAATTAAGTACTACAACTGGCCCTCAAGGACCAGCTGGTCCAGTTGGTGCCACTGGCCCACAGGGCCCAGTCGGTCCAGTCGGTCCAGTCGGCCCAGCTGGTACTATTGGCCCTCAGGGTCCAATTGGCTCCACTGGCTCTCAAGGTCTACAAGGGCCTCCTGGGGTTGATGGCGCTGATGGACAGGATGGTGCCGATGGTGCGGTCGGTCCAGCATGGTCTCCGCCAGTTTTCGCCGATCAGGAGGCTGTTAGCAATGCGCTCATTGCTGGCATAATTCAGCCGGGCGATATCATTATCGTCATCGGAGGATTAAGTGGGTGAGCGATTTTTATCGATACGCTGGCAATAGTGAATTTCAGGATTTAAACGATGTCACTCGTGTTATTAAGTTAGCTCCTGTTACTACTCCGAACCCTCATGACCCGTCAACCGATGAAGACTGGGAATCAACGGTGGCGACGCGTGATATGGTAGAAATCGCAAGTTGGTATGAGTCGCATACTGGTTTTACTGCACTTGGCTTACTCGAGCAGGATTTAGTCGACGCTGGACCTAACTTGGTACAGTCTTCTTATGATGGTCAGGTATTTGAGGGTTTAATTCTTCGCGGTTTGCGCATAGGCCACAATAACGTAACTGTGAGGGGCTGTTTATTGCTTGATCCTGTAAGTACTTACGGTATTTATTATAATCCAACAACTGGGGCGACGATTACGGGTACGGAGATTGCTTATAATACTTGTCGGTCAACGAATGGTTTTGAGAGACAGTTTGCTTACTTAAACCCAGCTGAGACAGTCGAGCGCTCAGCTTGGATTCATCATAACGATATCGGTAATATGTTCCGCTCGGGTATACGGGTGTCGAACAATGTATTAACTGAATACAATTACATTCATGACCTATGGGTTTTTGAGGGCTCGCACAATAACTGTATTCGTCATCAGGGCAGCAACGGTGTATCGTATCGTAACCTACTAACAGATGGAACGAGTGCTTGCATGTCGTTTTATTTTGATCATGTTCCGACGGTCAACACTTGCCGGTATGAACAAAATATCCTAGGCGGAGCTATTGAGATGCCCGGTGGACGGGTGATTTCGTCTGGTGCGGCGCCAGCATATCATATTCAAATGACTGGCGATGGAACTCAGGCAGTGGGTGTTGAGATTATAGGTAATTATTTCTATCCTGGGGCGGCTTATGGCTATGCAACAAGTGCTGGGGTGCGTTTCGGAGAGTATGGCAATGCTCAGTCTGGTAATCAAGTGCTTGCTACTAGTGAGATAATTAATATGCCAATAAACGGTGTGGCGACGTGGCAGTACTAGGAGGTGTTGTGAAATGGCGCAGTATATAGAAAACTTCCCTGCAGTAGACCAGACGCTGGGAGGTGGTAATCAAAGTAATCCTTGGACAGATGTTTGGCGATCAGGGGGTGAGTGGCGAGTAACTTCCGTTGGCGTGACCTCGCCTGGTGGGGTTAGTAGATCTGTAGGCTCCTATGCCCGGCTCGAGTCAGTGCTAGATGGCAGTAATATGAGCGTTACAGCTCAGGTTGGATTTGTCGGTTCACCTCAGCATGCCACTAACGTTGTTGCGGTGTGTGCTCGAATGTCGACTGGCTCAGTGGCCAGCGGGTATATGGCGGTACTATCGGGCACTGGAGTGTTGCAGATTGCTCGTATTGATGGCAATACGACTGCCTATACCGTATTAGCGCTAGCCACCAATGCAATCGATACCTCATCGACAGGCGCTCTTGGCCTGACGGTTAATGGATCAACGCTTAGCGCTACTTGGAATGGCAACTTAGAGGCTCAAGTGATAGATACTCAAATAACAGATGGTAGCCGAGCAGGGCTTTATGGGTATGAGCGCTCAGAGACGGTCTATGTTGAAGTGACGAATTTTATGGCGCAAGACGTCGATACCAACCCTGATCCATCACCAGTGGGTGGTCGGATTTTTGTCATTGGTGACGACGGGACGCCGCAGCCAGCGGTAATAACCAGAGCTTAACCACCGTTTATTTAGACGGATAATGTGAAATGCTTTTTAGTTGAGGAATATTTACTTGCGCATCAGAGGCTATTCTGGTACAATCAGTAATTGATTGTATGAGAATATATATCTCAATCTCAATAGCGTGGAGCCGCAGCCATACAACTGCGTGGCCAGCTGAACTGAGTTTGAGTAAACAAGGAAGTAATTATGAGTTTTGAATTAATCAACCAAGTGAATCAAGCACAAAAAAAGCACGCTGTTGTTGACGTGCGTAGCGGAGATACTGTTCGTGTACACCAAAAAATTAAAGAAGGCAACAAGGAGCGTATTCAGGTTTTCGAAGGTGTGGTAATTCGTATCGATAACAAGCAATCGCATACTTCCCGCATAGCCGTACGTAAGATTGCTTCTGGCGTCGGTGTTGAGAAGAGTTTTTTGATACACAGTCCGCTAGTTGAGAAGGTAGAGATTGTTCGTCGGTCCAAGGTTCGTCGCAACTTCTTGAGTTATCTACGTGAGCGATCCGGTAAATCAGCTCGTTTGGTGGCTAAAAAATTCGACCGCGCAGCAGTTAATGAGGTGGCAGAAGCACCAGCACCGGCAGTAGAGGTTCCAATAGAGGAAAAGACAGAAGAGATAGTAGAAGTAGAAGAAAAATCAACTAAAGCTTAGTTGACTCTCTTTTACATACAGCTCCCGATTCGTTCGGGGGCTTTTGTTTTTACAGTTGCGCTTGTACTGTAGGCAGCCAAAAAGTAATGGCTGTCCTTCTTGAGCATGTCTGGATTTTCTCGAGATGGACTAGTTGGACAGCTCGAATATGAACAGTTTTCGAGTGAAGATGCGGCGTATGGGGCGGATAATGCTGGTGCTGACTGGAATAAAGAGACTGAAGAAAAGCGAAAGCATATATGAATATGTCATCGTTCTCTCGAGGTAGTCCCATCGACCAGCTTTTGTACGAAAAGTTTACACAGGAACAAGCTGAGCATGGCGCCAATTCAGTAGGTCTTTAGTTATAGTTTTTGTTATGCTAGAGATATGATACTTGGCATAGATGAGGCTGGACGTGGGCCGTGGGCGGGACCGCTAGTGGTGGGGGCGGCTGTGCTTGGTGGTGCGCAGATTGATGGATTGACCGATAGCAAAAAACTAACGAAAAAGAAGCGTGAAGAGCTGTACAATATTATATGTGCGCAAGCGGTAGCTTATGCAACAGGGTGGGTAAGTGCTGCGGAGCTCGATAAGGTAGGCATGAGCGAGGCGCTCAAACTGGCGACGAGACGGGCGGTTGAGAAGATAGGCGCATCGTACACGGAGATTATTATTGATGGCACGGTGAATTTTCTGATTGGAACTGGCAAAGGAGTTTATGTGCAGACCATGAAAAAGGCGGACCTGCTGGTGCCCAGTGTTAGCGCGGCGTCGATTTTGGCTAAAGTTGAACGTGATCGATTTATGGCCGAACAAGATGCGCTTTACCCGGGTTATGGGTTTGGTGGACATGTGGGGTATGGTGTAGCGAAACACCGAGAGGCGATTGAGCGTCTGGGCGTGACGCCATTGCATAGGTTGAGTTTTGCGCCATTACATAAATACCGCTCTTCTGGCGACTTAGTTGGAGAGTCTGACGAGGAGCCAGCTAATCAGCTGACTACTAAGCATATCGGTGGCATAGCAGAAAGTGCAGTCACCGACTATTTACTGAAGCATGGTCATGAGATATTAGACAGAAACTGGCGGACGAAAATTTGCGAAATTGATATTATTTCACAAAAAGGTGACACTATTTATTTTACTGAGGTCAAGTACCGAAAAAACGCTGATTACGGTGATGGATTTGCAGCAATCACTGACCAAAAACTCCGCCAAATGAAGTTTGCTGCTGAGTACTACGCCCTGAAGCATAAGTATGGCGGACTTATTCAGCTTGCCGCTGCTTCGGTTAGTGGTCCGGAATTTACAATTGAACAATGGCTAGCGCTAGAGTAGTATTTTCTTAACCGCATCGAGGTCACGTTCTATTAGCTCAACTCGTCCCTCAATCTCACGGATGCCAAGCTCAATAGTGCGGGTAAGGGCTGGTTGGTTAAGCATGGGGGTGAATAATTGACTAAATATACCTAATTCATCTCTGTTCATCAGACCACTAGCTGTGTAACGAATGAACGTATCATAGCTCTTGTCACCGCCATAGGTTTTTTCGACCCATGGCCAGTTATTCTCAAGCCATTGTAGGGTGGTTGCCCTGACATCGCTGTTACGGATGAGGTAGACGAACCAGCGCGGAGCGTCTTGGGGGCGAATAGTTCTTGAGTCTTTAAGCTTTTCTAGCAGTAGCTGAGCCGTATCGGTTAGTTTAGTATTGGCGAGACCTAGAGTGATATCTGACTGCAGGTCATTTGACGGAGTGGATTTATAGGTAGTAAGTAGCTGATTGATGATATCTGGAGTTTCGAAATAACGTACGACTGTTGCGATGACTATAGAGCGAATCTCGGGCGAGATAGTATTTAGGCCTTGCTTGAAACGTCGCATTGCTTCATCGAGTACCTCTTGATCTTCGCCATAGACCATCAGAGCTAGCGCTGTGCTGCGGCGCTCACGGTCATCATCGCTCTCACCTGGCTTTTCGTCCCAGCCGAGCTGTTGATGTGTCGGTGAGGCAATTTGACGCGATATCTCTTTTAGTTTTTGCTTCATGTCAGGCTGATTTTCGGTGAACTTGCGTAGCTCATTTAGAGCGGAAATAGCCATGGTGTAGACTTTTTCGTTAGTTTCGTTAGTAAAGGTTTTCGCAAGAGGTAGTAGATCGGCAGAGGAAATATATCCAGCCCTGGCTAACAAGGTGGTATCTTGGAGTAGGCAAATTTTATCTAAAGTCGAGGCATCGTCAGAGCTAATATTTTCAAGAATACGTTGATAGCTCTGTGCATCGTAGTGCGTGACGAAGTGCGACCCTAAGTCTATGTTGAGTCGAACTGGTTTATTTACTGAAAATGTTTTTGATCGCTCGGAGAGTATGGTTTGTAGTTCAGGCTGATTGCCAAACAATGGAACGGGCCACAGGGCGTCGTCTGTCTGATGTTCACCGATAAAGAATCGTTGTTGACTGATGGTCACCTCGTTATCTTGTTGCTCTACCTGAATTAGTGGTAGCCCTGGTTGAGCGATCCATTGGTTCATCAATTCGAGCATTGGCTGGCCACTTGCATCTTCCAGCGCCTGCCACAGGTCGTCGCCGATAGTATTTTGATAGGCAAATTTATCAAAATAGGCTTTTAGTCCCTTTCGAAATGCTTCGTCACCAACCAGTTGTCTGGCCATTCGTAGTAATCGTCCGCCTTTGGCGTAGACAATTGACGGATCGAACAGAGCGCTAATTTCGTCTGGGTGATTGACATCGGTCTTGACGGATTGTACGCCGTCGAGACTGTCGCGCCTGAGTGCTGAAGTAACTTCGTAGGTCGCGTATTCTTCCCAGATGCGCCAGCTAGGTTCCAGGGCGTCAATGGCGATATACTCCATAAAGTTAGCAAAGCTTTCGTTGAGCCATAGGTCGTTCCACCACTTCATGGTCACGAGATTGCCAAACCATTGATGGCTGAGCTCGTGAGCAATGACGGTAGCGGCTGAACGCTTAGCGGATTCGGGTGTGTTTTGAGGATCAGCGAGCAGACAGCTTTCACGGTAGGTTATTAATCCCCAGTTCTCCATGGCACCCGATGAGAAATCTGGTAGCGCTACATGGTCGGATTTTGGCAATGGGTAGTCAACACCGAAGTATTCTTCAAAAAAGTCAATAGTACGAACTGCGATGTCTAGTCCAAAGTCTAGGCTCTCTGATGGTTGAGCAGGTGTCGTCCAGGCATTAACCTCAACACCTCGTTTGGTGATGGCGGTTTTTTTGTGTAATTCACCGACTACCCACGCCAGCAGGTAGGTGCTCATGCGTGGCGTGGTGTTAAATGTCGTTACTAAATTGTTATTTTCCTGACGCTGCCGTTTGATTGGCTGATTCCCTAGTACGGTTACATCGGTTTCGGTAGTTAGTGTTACGTCAAAAGTCGCCTTAGCCTCTGGCTCGTCAACACACGGAAATACTTCGCGGGCGTGGTGGCTCTCGAACTGGGTAGCGTAAAGCTCTTTTTTAGTACCAGCATGTTCGTAGTAGCATGGGTACAGGCCATGCATTGGGTCGGTAATCTCTCCCTCATAGTTTACGACAACAGTATGGTCGCCAATCGCAAAGTCATCACTATTGATTGATAGCTGGTCAAATTCACCATGCTTAAACTCAGCCCTTCGACCATCGAGAGTAACGCTTTTGATAGTTAAATCTTTGGCGTGCAGTGATATGCCGGTGGCTTCTGGCGTGGACGCACCCTTGATAGTGACCGTACCGCTGAAATTGCGGTTTTTAGCATCGGACATGTCGATACTGAGCGTGTAATGATTTGGTATGAATGTATTAATGAGTCGTGAATCTTTTGTCATATGCTCTATTGTATCAGATTGAGCGCAATTCATTTGCTACAATGATTGTATGAGAACAAAACAAAAGCTTTTTCGGCGACAAACAATAGCTCTGCTGACAGCAATACTACTTGGCTTAGCAGTTTGGGCTACGCAAGACCAGTCTCAAGTGCAAATGGTGGTGTTATCTTCTCAGCTTGAAGAGCAATATTTTGGCGACCAGACCGCACTTGAAGCGCTCGATACACTTGAGGTAAAGGGTCGAGCGCCAAAAACTGGCTATGCACGTACTGAATTTGGTACTGGTTGGGAAAAGCAAGGGTTGTGTGACACTAGAAATATTATATTGGCTAGAGATATGACAGAAACGACGGTGGATGATGAGTGCCGAGTCAAAACAGGGATCTTGAACGATCCTTATACTGGTATAGTTATTGCGTTCGAGCGTGGTGCCAACAGTAGCGCGGTGCAAATTGATCATGTCGTAGCGCTAAGCGATGCCTGGCAGAAAGGCGCACAAAATATCCAGCCGGCAAAGCGTGTCGAGCTGGCAAACGACCCACTTAATCTATTAGCTGTCGATGGCTCTGCTAATCAGCAAAAAGGCGATGGCGATGCTGCGACTTGGCTTCCACCGAATAAAGCCTTCCGTTGTCAATATGTTGCTAGGCAGGTTGCTGTCAAGCGAAAATATCACCTCTGGGTGACTGAGGCTGAAAAAAGTGCTATTTCACGTATTTTAGCTCAGTGTCGCACTGAGTGAAGGGGTGATTTCGATCTATCTGATTAACAGATGGATGTCTAAAAGATCAAAGGTCCACTTGACTTTCATAGGTCACCTGTGCTATACTAAAAGAGTAGACTAATGATTCCGGCCAAAGAGGTCGGAGTTTTTCGTATCAGACCAGTCATAGTATTATAGCTAAGATGAAAAGGAGGAATTATGGAAGATTTAAACATTAAGCAACTGACACTAGCTTTGCGAGCAATCGCCGAAGAAAAGAACCTGCCAGAAGAGACCGTACTAGAGGTAATTGAGCAGGCAATTGCTGCTGCTTGGCGCCGAGATAATGGTGAGCGTGAGCAAAATGTTCGAGCATCGCTCAATATTAACGATGGCACAGCGACAGTCTATGTAGTGCAAGATATCGTAGATGAGGAAGAGTTCGATAACGACATAACCCAGATTTTGCTCAAAGACGCAAAAAAGATTAAAAAAGACGCTGAAATCGGCGGTGTAATTGAAGAAAGTCATGAAGTGACTAGTTTTGGTCGAGTGGCAGCCCAGACAGCTAAGCAGGTAATTTTGCAACGGCTACGAGAAGCT
>CAZKHR010000005.1:0-8808 GCA_964552745.1 uncultured Candidatus Saccharibacteria bacterium
GTCTCCGCTCAACTACCTAAAGGCTACGGTTGTTCCGGATTAGTTGACTGAATCTATTGTTGATTTATGCAAATTATATCTGTTGTTGGGTGCGCGTAGCGCGTCGGCTTTGCCGACCAGAGCCGTGCTGCCTCTACTGCTCTGGCAGTAGGCGAACCACCAGCCAACCCCTTTTCAGATAAAAAAAGAAATTCGGCGGGGGGGGGAATCTCAAAAAAAGCAAAGGGGACGGCTGGTGGTGGCGCGTCTAGCTCCGCTGGGCAGGCGGCGCGGCTCAGATTACGCTTTTGTGCTAAAATGGGTTCTAGCGAATCCAAAAAATCGCTCCAAGTCGGTTTTTTACGGAACGGCCACCCCTGCGGGTGGCTTTTTAGTTATGAGCTTCATTAGGTTAATATAATAGGTTTTATGCCAGCTGTATACCGGCTTATAGGTACGTGTCTATTGACCTAAGTCAAAAAGCTAGTATTATAGGGGTATGGATCGTGCAGTTGAATTACTATCATCGGTTGCAGTATCTAGACACATTCAAAAAAATGCTATTTTATTATGTCAGGGCGAGACTCCACAACGAGCCTTCATAGTCCACTCAGGCTGCGTTAAGGTTTATCGGGTAAGTCCGCATGGGGATGAGCAAATTGCTGGGTTTAAGACCGCAGGTGATATTTTTCCGGAGTGCTGGGTTTTTGGTCATAGCTCCAATACTATGTACTACTACCAGCTCGTAGAAGATAGTGAGATCCTGACGGTGAGTCAAGAGCAACTTGCTGATACCATAAAAAACATCCCGAACTGACGGGGAGGTATCTTGACTATATGGTTAAGAGCTACACGGGCCTGATGATTCATATGTCAGCGCTAAGTCAGTCATATGCGGTCGATAAAATACTAATGACGCTCTATTATGTGATGGTCCGTCACAGTATCGAGAAAGATCCAAATGAATTTTGGCCACTGATGAGATTGCATCACACGACATTAGCCAGCATGACTGGCTTGACTAGGGAGACGGTTACTACAGAGATGGGCCGACTCAAGCGACAGGGTGTAGTTAGTTATGACACTAGTACCTTTATCATCCATCGCAATGCCTTAAGGGATCGCCTAGGTGAAGAAACTTTCTTAGAAATTCAATTTAGTTAAAAATCCCACAAGAAAACTGTTAAAATTTTCCTATACTAAACCTATCTAGGTTATGTATAGTAAAGCTGGAAACGTTTCTATGTGCGAGGTATAAAATAACTAGCCACACTAACGGTGACTGGCTAGAGATTTGGGAGTTTAAAAATGTCGCGTTTTGAAACAACTACAACAGGAAGACTTATATCAGTTCCGATGGTCATATCGTCATTCATAGGAATAATGATGGCCGTTCCGATGGCCTATGTACTTAGCGGGCCTATTAGCGCATCTGCATCTCAGGCACAATCAGCCACATCACAAGTTAACGTGGATGATTTCGCAAAATTTGCCTATGCATTTAATCAAGGCTACGAAGCCAGTGCGGTTAGCGCGTCCTCGTCAGACGGCGCTGTATCGTGTGTCGATGTTAGCGTACCAGCTGGTGGTGCTGGCGGCGGAACATCATCTACCCATCAAGCTAACATTTCCGCTGGTGGCAAGGGTGGCGGTACTGTCGCATCCGCAGCTAAACTAGGTCGCACTGCCGCTATGGTTAACTCGTTTAACTCATACACGTCAATGGTTAATAACAGCTCGACCGTCACCAACGTCAATAGCAACAACACTATTGGCTCGAACAATTCTACCAAAACCAGTATTGAAGTCAGCAAATCAAAGGATGTGAAAATTGATGTCGATAATGAATCAAAGAACACCGTAATAAACGCTAATGAGAGCATGAATAAGGACTCTTACAATACAACCACCGAGACGTCGATTATTAACGATTCGTTCAAAAAAGAGACGAATAACACAACCACAATCACGACCGATGTCGACGTTGATGTGAATAAAGAGACAAATGTTGTTAAGAATAATGAATCGTACAACACGGACAATAGTTCTGATAGTAGCGGTTCAAATAACGGCTCAGGCAACACCAATGCCGTAGATATCGATGCGCATCTCGATATTCTATCAGACAACGAGGTTGAGGTAGTCCTACCAGAAGGAGAAGAAGCTTAGCCACACAGGCAATAGTCTATCTATATACAATCAGTTAAAATTAGGTCGATGAGTCCCCTCCACCATCGCCAAAACCCCGCCCTTAACAGGGTGGGGTTTAAGGTTCTTGCTATAGTGAGAGCTCGATAACATAAGGAGGGTTGCTAATGACGCAGGGAAGGGGTTCGTCAATCGCCTACCGCTATTGAGTATACCCGGGCTGAAGTAGAGACTCAAGATAAAATTATCTATCCAGCTACTTGATTATTATGGTATTCGTGTGTACAATATGACATGAGTTTACTTAAGCTCAATATGCCGCTTTAGCTCAGTTGGCTAGAGCAACTGTTTTGTAAACAGTAGGTCCTCGGTTCGAGTCCGAGAAGCGGCTCCATACTTGCTGGAATCGTGTAGTGGCAATCACAGGAGACTGTAAATCTCCCGCCTTTTGGCTTCGTAGGTTCGAGTCCTGCTTCCAGCACCAAGAATGGTTTACTTCAGTTTGGTTGACTAACTTCGCATTCTTGTGCTATAATCATCCAAGACGTTAAATATTATCTAATGAGTTAAAGAGATGGCGAAGAAGAATACGAAACGAAAATTGATTGGTTTGGTGAGTGACGATAGCAGTCATAGGACTTACTATACGACTGTAAATGCTCAAAATCGGACACTGAAGCAACAGGGTAAGCTCGTTCTGAAAAAATACGATCCGACTAAAAGAAAGCATGTGACCTACACTGAGACTAAGAAGAACCTTGGTCGCAACGAAGTTAAAGCTCGTAAGAATTAATTCCTAACCTTAATTATTCACCCATGCACACAGCCGCACGCATAACTTACGTGCGGTTTATTGTATCTAAGAGAGTACTGACGACCTCAGCGCGCATCCAGGTACTGAAAGATTCACTGCCTGCCATCTGCTCGTTGGTGATTTTTCGAATAATTCTATACGCTTCATCGCGCCTGTTCAGTTCAATATAGTACTGTGCCATCCATAGGCTGCCGATAAAGTCTATGTCTTTTCTAGTCTCGTCATAAGCAAACAGGCCATCTTCTCGTCTGAGTTTTGTTTCTATTTTTTCTGCCGTATGCTCCACAATACTTATATCGAGGTCAGTCGTACCAAACATAAATACCCCAAATAACGCAGAGATGCTGACATTTTCTCCGTGCAGCTCATGTACAATAGTATCATTATTGTACATGGAAGCATCGGCTGATCTTCGCATCTCTTCAGCGACTGTTTTCCATGCCACGGCCATCTGCTCATCACCTACGACTTCGGCCATATCGGCACTGGCCGCTAAGGCCGCTATCGTAACTGACGTCGTATAGATATATGTACCCAGACTTTTGTCCCTAAAATCATAGCTTGGAAGTGGCAGTTTATTTTCACCAATAAATTTTGCTAAGAAAGTCGCCATAGGCTTAATAAGTGACTCGTAAAATTCGTCTAGTATCTCTTTCTGTTTAGTAAATGCATAAAACTGTGAGAATACAAACAGCACAATCGCCGTCTGATCGCTTTGCAGCGGTGGTGTGTCGCCAAGATAGGCATGACCGCTCGCACCAATAGAGCCATCGGCCGCGTAATTACTCAGCAGGCAACCATCTTCAGTCAAGACTGAGCGACAAAACGCAAAAAAACGATACGGTTCATCTCGATAGCCAAGACGAATTAACGGCCATAAGGCGTAGGCAGCATCACGCGGGCTACAGTAGGCCGCCTCCATGCCGGTAATAGTCGCGCCAGTTTGGACTTGCTGGAAACGAATACTTGCTATGTATTGTACAAAATCTTGTCGATAACGCGGCTGCAGACGCTCTGATAGGCGGAACGCAGGCGTTAGCCACTTCCGCCACCAAACAACAGTTTGCTCGATCTGTCGATGAGCATTTGACGGGTTAACTGTCCGCTTAAGCTTCATAGCTTCGCGACTATCCGCTGAAGTACTAATCCAATAATAAACTCGGCGCGAAGAAAGTCCGCCTATAGTTAATGAAAAGCGCAATATCGAATCAACTTGACCGCTCGCTACGCTTGACCCGCTCAGCTCACCATCATCAGCATCACGCCATGTACCGTCTAGTCCATTGCCAAATAGTCCAATACTATGCTGGTCGGCCGGACTGCCAATGTCAGTCGTGCCAGTCGCTACAAATGCTCGTCCTGAGCCATAATGAAGTATAGCTGAGTCTTTTGCTACGTACTGAGCGGTATCCGGCAGCAAGGGGCTATCAATGACAAATGCTTGATGAAAAAATAGACTAATCCGTCGTTGACTATCTCTAAGGTTAACTATATGAACATTCCGTATAAAAATATCCGTGTCTGGCGATACGACGTCCTCCAGCTCAAGCAGTACGCCCATGGCTTCATTGACTAGCACCGTGCCGTTGACTGGCGCATTGTGACTGCGTCGAGTTTTTGCGCTCCATTGATCATCATTAATCCAGGATATTGCACCATCTACCCATACTCCTAGCCGATGCTTAGTCTTGGGCGTAAATGAGGCTGGACGAGAGCTTGGTATGAATATATCCCGAACGATTCCGTAGTCATCGAGTTGAATGCGCAGAGAGCCGTTCGATACTATGCGTCGTCTATTCATTAACAGCTCTGCTCGTTTGCAATTCTGCACGCCACTGAATGTCGCGAACTGCATTCATATAGTACAAAAAAGCATTGAACGGAGAGTCGTAGGGGCTAAAATAAGAATGGACGTCACCATCATTGGCCCATTTTGTGCTCATATAGTATACGTGGTCGGCAGTCTGGAGTTTTCGCCAATCTGAAATAAGCGACGAGTCATTACTGCGCATGACCGAATCCCTGAGGTCATAGAGGTGCCGAAGTGCCTCGCGTTGCATGTCATTACCGATCCAAGCGGTTAAATCACGCTCACTATCAGCCCAGGTGGTCGTATAGGGGACGCTAATTTCACCTTGCGATTCGTGTGCATCGATTGCCTCGCTAGCCGTGTAAAATTCGTTATTGTCGTCCTTTGACCAGCCTTCAACAAAACGCTCAAAGAACGAGAAAATACCAATATCTGACCACTGATGCTCGCCGAAAGTTTCATAATCCATGAACAAATTAACCAATGGCGCATCTTGCATAGCAGAATTTAACCAATGACGATAAGTTTCAGCAGTTAATGGCCAGCCTGACCAGCTCTGGTCGCTAAAACGAAAGGCAATGTCATCGCTAAGCTTGTAGTTTTTCATTAGTAGCTTGATGTTTTCAGTACCAGCTGGTCGATAAACATAGTTTGGGCTACGCCAGCCAAGTATTGGATCCCACCCTTCGGCAAGAATTCCCTTGAAGCCTGCTTGGTCAGCCCAGCTCGCTAAGTCATTATTGTAAGCCAGCTCAGTATTGCGAAACACCTGTGTCTCGACGCCAAATAGCTCCCGAATTTTATCACGATGTATTTGTACTTGAGCTTCAAACTCTTGACGATCATAAAAAAATGCTAGGCTATGGTAGTAGGTTTCTGATAAAATCTCTACCCGACCAGTCGCAACTAATCGCTTAAAGCTCTCAAGCACATCAGGTGCGAATTGCTCGGCCTGCTCAAGAAATGTCCCAGTAATGCTCAGTGACAGTCTAAAGTCGGGAAAACGACCCAGTAGTGCCTCTAGCAAGTTATTCATTGGACGATATGATTTTTGCGCAACCTTATGCAACAGTAATTCGTTGTCCTGCTCCGGAGCAGGGGAGTGAGAGAAATAATTATGCGACTGAGCAACATCAAATAAGCTGTATTGGCGCACTCGCCAAGGCTGGTGGACATGAAGATAGAGAACCACCCCACGCCTGCTCATCAAGAACGTCCTCTTCCCTCGACATAAAGCCTGAGGCACTGATCGGCCGCATCGCGCCAAGATAGATTAGTATACTCCTCCTTCGCACCGCGCTTTAGAGACTCCTTGAGTTCTGGGTTTGTTGCAATCTCTACCATCGCATCAGCTAGCTTGTTAACATCCCAATAGTCAAATTTAATAATATTTTCCATAATTTCACCAACTCCAGATTGCTTGCTAATTATAAGTGCCGTATCGTGATGAGCTGCCTCTAGTGCGGTCAAGCCAAATGGTTCGCTAACCGAACTCATCACAAAAACATCAAGCAAGTGATAAGCGTCGCGCCATTGCTTACCGCGCACAAATCCGCCAAAAATAAACTTATCGCTAATGCCGAGACTTGCTGTGAGTGCGATCAATTCATCACGCTGCTCGCCATCCCCTAGTAGTACAAAAGCCAGCTTTTCATGCCTAGATAACGCCTGTGCCGCCGCCTTAACAAAGTAAGATAACCCCTTCTGTACAGTTAAGCGAGTGAGCGCGCCAACAACCGTGTATCCTTGCCCCTTGAGGTCCTCGATATATTCATAGGTCCGTCTATTGTATTCGTGAGGGGGCAGAGCATCGACATCAATTGCGTTATAAACAACCTCTACTTTATCTGCTGGAATATGGTAATTATTGACAATAATATCTTTAGTGATATGACTGACTGCAATGATACGGTCGGCCATCATCAGGCCTTGATGTTCAATTTCATGCACAAGTGGATTGCCGAACTGTTCGCCAGAGCGATCAAACTCTGTTGCATGAACGTGCACAATAAGAGGTGCGTCAGTGACCTTCTTTGCCCGTATGCCTGCCTCCATAGTTAACCAATCATGAGCATGAATTGCATCTGGGTGATTATTTCTAGCCCACTCTTCAACAAAATCACCATATTTTTTCTGCAGGCGTCGCATTGGCGATAGTCCGTAATCGTCAGAAGACTGAATACCTTGCCACTCTCCATGGTCATATGCTCCGACATACTGCTGTTGAGGTTCAATATCTGTAGCCGCCATGACATTCATGAAGTCTATATCAGGATGTGATGCTTCGTAGGGGACAACAAAATCAATTGATGCGCCCTTGATCGCCAGTGCCTTTGACATCTGGTAGCAGGCTACACCCAAACCGCCGCTATTATGCGGTGGCAATTCCCACCCTAACATTAATATCCTCATCTGCCTCCAGTATAGGACGATGCTTGTGCTTTTGCAAGGAGTTTTTCACGTTTTTGCCTAAAAAGTGGATAACTTTTCACGATAGTCCTTTTAATCATATCCATGCTGCCGTCCAATTAGCTCACTATGGTAAAATATATCTATGAAGTTTCGCAGTCCAAGTTCGCTAGAGACTATCGCCTTTACTACTGGCTTCGCCCTCATGGCCTTTGAGCTTGCAGCTGCGCGTGTGCTGGCGCCGAGTATCGGTAGTTCGACTTACGTCTGGACTAGTGTCATTGGCGTGATTATTGCAGCACTGTCAGTCGGCTACTGGGTCGGTGGTCAATTGGCGGATAAACGACGAGCTAGTGGCGATGTTGTCTTATTGCTTATTTTATCAAGCTCTACTGTTCTGTTAACTCTCCTAACTTATCCTTTTATACTCGATTGGGTCGTTACACAATCTACCGATCCACGCCTGCAGGCTGTCAAAGCCGCCGCCCTTTTATTTGCTCCCGCTAGTTTTTTGATTGGCACTATTAGCCCCTATCTCGCCAAGCTCAATATTTTGAAAATAGATAATGCCGGATCACGAGTAGCTAGTTTGTCAGCACTCAACTCGGTTGGCGGTATTGTTGGTACTTTTACTACTGGATTTATCCTTTTTGGCTATATTGGTGCTCGAGAAACTTTTGCTTTAGTCGCATTTTTATTAATTGCCAGTAGCTGGCTTTTAGTTTGGCATTACAGATTAAAGCAACGAATCGTTATCTCGCTCATTTTTATATTATTAATGCTCTTGCCACCGCCAACTACTCCGGGTGTCATCAATATCGATACTGCCAGTGGTCACTACCAGGTTGTGACTTACCAAACCCGGAATGGCCCTGCAACCGGATTACTAACTGGCCCCGGCGGTATTCAATCTATGACTTTTGCAAATGGCTCACCTGAACTCTTGGCCTGGTACACTCAGGAGATAGCTAGATTAGTGCTGATAGACCAGCCTGCGCACATCCTGGTGCTGGGTGGTGGCGCATTTACATTACCGCAGTATTTAGCCGAACAGCTGCCTGACAGTCAAATTGATGTTGTTGAGATCGACCCTGAACTAAAAAATATTTCTGAACAATACTTTCATTACCGAAACCCGTCGAATATTCAATTGATATTTAACGATGCACGAACATTTCTCAACAACTCTACCGATACCTACGATGCCATTGTAGTCGATGTTTATAGTGATGACTTCATGCCGTTTAGCCTAATGACGGCCGAATTTGGTCAGCAACTCGGTAGTCGTACCGCCGAAAATGGCAAAGTTTACGTTAATGTTATTGCTGGACTTAAAGACGACGCCTGCAGGCAAGTCATGTCCGCTATTGACGCTGCTTATCGGCAAAAATTACCTCATGCCGCCTATAGTAATGGATTTGATTATGACATTGTCCGGGGAAACCATATTCTGGTCTATTCACGCAACGAAATAGATATGCCCGGCCTCAAGCCATTACCAAAAACCGACCAGCGCCCCTACACCGACAACTACATGCCAGCTGAGCGATTAAACTTTGCCTGCAAGCAGTGAGCCGTCATTTCATCATATGGGCAGTAGGGAAGTTGCCAGGTCCTACCTCAAATCCGTTCTAGGCGTCATAACCGG
>CAZKHR010000005.1:8818-14234 GCA_964552745.1 uncultured Candidatus Saccharibacteria bacterium
ATCTTGTTTATTAAAATACCTTTTCACGGCAGAAAACGCTATATATAGCGTCTCTACACCATATCTAGCGTCCGTGAAAAGTCGTGAGTATCACACTATACGCCACTCTTACGCCTATTGTCGTCCTTGCACAGCATCTGGCAATTATCAGCGGTTGTTTTACCGCCCTTGCTCCATGGGGTGATGTGGTCAGCTTCCATCTCTTCGATAGAGAATTGCTTGCCACAGACTGGGCAAATGCCACTTTGTCGCTCGTAGGCTTCACGCTTTTGACTATCGGTAAATGCCCGAATAGACAAGCCTCGTTCGTCGCCCGTCAAAACATAATCGTATATACCTGATTTTTTCGTCACATCTTCGTCTTTCATCAGCTCAACAATGCGCGCTTCTAGCTGGTCAGTATCGACGCTCGTCGTACCGTACCGGTTGTATAGCTTTCCCCAGTTCACACCTTTCATTTCTTTGCGGTAATTCTTGAACGTCATTTCAACCCACTCGATAACTGCCTTGAAATATAACCATAGTTCATTAGCATTTTGGTCATGCTGGTGCTGGCTCATATAGTCGTCAATCTTACTCTCAGACAGCCAGTTCAAAGCCGTTTCTAGGTACTCTTGGCGAATAGGGCTGCCCGTGACATATTTTTCCGCCAAACCCTTTGCTGGGGCGTTCGACTTGGAAAACTTGAGTTTAGCGTCCGTCAGCCATGAGCCTGTATAGACGGCATTGCGCAGTTCTTGTGTCGTCAGTTTTTCGCCTGCAATGTTAATAATCTTGAACCAGTCCAGCTTTTCTTTGTCCGTCCCGTCGCAGAAATACACCTGTAGTTTGTAGTCGAGTATCTACTCCTGCTCGTCTGGCGTAAGGTTATGAAAGGTGTATGGATTGCCGTCGAACTCTACCGAAAAATCACCATTCACATACTGACATAACGAAATAGTCCGCTGTTGCCCATCCATAACTTCGTAACCACCATCATCACGCACTACCCAATACATAACATTTAGCGGAAAAGCCTTGCGAATAGTCCGTATGACTTCATTGCGTTGCTCGTCTTTGTACACGAACTCACGCTGATATGGCGGTCGAATGTCCAGCTTACCACCATAGCCCGATACTCCTGCTTCGGCATTGTCCATGTAGCCGTTTACGACTTCACGAATGGTAATTTGTTTGAGTTCGATATTCATCATCACACCTCTTTCTTCTTTGGAATTATCTTGCTTTCGGAAATCTTCTCAAGACGTAGCTCTTTTCTAAACCTCTTGAGCGATACGCTAAACAGCTCATTGACCGTACTGGAAATGTTGAAATGCGAAACGGCTTCATCTACATTCTTTTGTCCGCTATTGCTCGACGCAATCACAAAGTTTGTCGATAATTCTCGTATCAGGGCGTTTTCTTTGTTGCCACCATATAGCAGTATCTTCGACATCATATCTTCAAATAACTTGAATAGCTCATCGTCATCATGAGGCACTTGATTGTTTGCCCTCACTAGGTTAGTAAAGTATTTGTGAAACCCGATAACAGACAAACACATCTCAATTCTGTATTGGCGTGCTTCTTTTGCAATTTCGTTATTCCGCACGGCTCGACTATTTACGAACCACCCGACAACAACAATAATCGCTGCAATCAATGCAACTACTGTCGGTGCTAGCTTGGCGACATAGTCAATCCACTCGTTCATAGCACAGCCTTTCGCTTGATGATAATACGAGAAAATGGACAGCTCGTTTTTCCGTCCCTTGTTATTGAAATATCGGTTCGACCACGATAGTTCTTTGTCACTCCGATTTCTTTGCCAAGATTTCCTGTCGGTATTCCGATAAGCTCGAACTGTTCGGGGTTGTATTTATCCAAGAATGCCACAGGAACACCCATTTCTTCGTAGTAGTTGTCTGGTATTTCAGTGACTTGACCTACTTCGATAGCGTCATAGTTGTCGTATTTCGGGTAATCATCAGGGGTGTATTTCTTGTAAAGCGTAAGCCATTCATGACGCTTTGTGACGTCAAGATTAGTAAACCAAGTTGTAGGCACATTTTTAAGTTTTTGACCGTTCACAACTTTGTCATAATTTTCACCCTTACCACCAGCGATAAACCACATTCCGCCAGCCATCGGGCGATTTCCAACGAAAAAGTTTCCTCGCTTTATTTCTTTGAAAATCTCGCCATGATTGATAGAGTTTTTGTTCCCAATAATTAGAAACTGCTTGTCGTACTGTATTAGCTGGGCTATATATTCCCTAAATAACGAAAAGGGCGGATTAGTCACGACAACATCCGACCGCTTTAGTAACTCAACGCATTCATCGCTCCGAAAGTCGCCATCACCCTCTAGGTAGGTCAAAATACTCGACTTGCCACCATTCTTCAATATAGTCCTTTCATTGGCTAGCATTTGCTCGACATCGGCTATGCCGATACTGCCACTCCCATCTACGTCAGTCACTTGGTCAAGTTCGATTCTATAAGCATGGTTCGCAAACTTCTTCATGCCCTTATTCTTTACGGGCACATCATCGCCAAATAGTGCCAGTTGTGTATTTGCGATGGGACTAGGGTCATAGCAAGTTGCAATAAGTTTCTTTAGCTTCAGTTGATTAAAGTTCATCGCAAAATATTTAAAAAAATTGCTTTCGAACGGGTCATCGCAATTGCAAAATATAACCTTGCCTGCAAGCTGGTTCTTATAGTGTCGTAGTTCGTTCTCTATGTCTGCAAGTTGCGTATAGAACTCATCGTTCTTCGCCGATTTCGCCGCTTGCAATGAAGTTGTAGCCATGTAGCACCTTTCGTTTGAGGCGGTGCTTAAAACAAAAAAACGGCACCGCAAGGTGCTTAAGCCATATCACAAACAAAGCGAACGCCTGAATGTTTATGCGGTGCCGATTTACAGCGTCCGCAAAAACAAACGTTTGTGATTATAATTTTGACCTAAGCCCCTTTATTGTACCATAAAACACAGTGCGACACTAATAAACTCATACCTCTCGTATGTTGTATCTCACAGCAATAAAGACGGCATATTGTTCCGATAGTTACGTCGAAAACGAACATCGCCACAAACAGAAACCAGTATGCGTGACTAAGTGAGTTGCACGGCCAAAGAAGACGATAAAAGCCTCTATATCATCGCTTTATATCTGCTACAACTATTTCAGACGTGATGAAAAATATTTAAAGCCACCAATACTTTGCCATAGAAAAAAGACTACCTCGTGTAGTCCTCTCTCTATGGCAGTCCTATCAGAGGCGGATTCTCAAAAATATGAAACACTAGTCGACTATATTCATACGAGATTTATTGACCTGTCGTAACCTCAATCAACTCAAAACACGCACACTCCTAAGGGGGCGAACTCTGTGACTTCGGTGCATCCGTGCTATAGTTGTCGATATTTCTGAGCAAGCGGAATTGTAATTGTCCGAGTAGCGTCTGAGGCATTACTTAGCGATGCGATTGGACGATGCTCGTAGCCGAGATGGATAATTCTTGCGCCTTGTTTATGTGCCTGCTTGAATGCGGGTAGTAGGTCGGTGTCTGCACTAACAACGACAAGCTCGGTGCCTGGCTTCGCTTCTGCAACGATACGCACCGCAAGCCCGACATCTACTCCCTTTTCGACTAGCTTCCAATCAGTCGTGCCATCACGAAGTTCAACCTCTCTGGCGCGTAAATACCCAATCTTGATAAAGGTAATTCGCTGTTTTTGTATTTCATTAACAAAATACGATTGCATCCGCACAGCAGATTCAGACTTAAGTTTCACTTCCTCTGACTGTGTATAGATGCGCAGACGTGCACCAAACCATAGTACTTCAGAGGGTAGATTGTCTTGGAGCATCTCTTCGAGTAGGCCTCGGTAATTAAACCCAGTGAGCGCAAGACGCTCGGCTTGTGTACCGTCCGGCCCCAACAAATGACGTAGTCCGTGATTTAAGTTCTCGCCATCAATTAGAACAATTCGTATCATAGATCTATGATACCGCGTATATCGCAACAAACAAAGAACCTCGCGAGAACTTTCATCCAAGCGAGGTGCTGTGGTTATACTATAGCACAAGCCTCGCGCTACTTCAATCCTCCTCGACAGTTCCCAGGAAGAGAAACTGAAAGAACTGCCCCAGAGCATATTAAGCGAATGCTCAACCAAGTATTCTTCGATAAAGTACTGGTACACGCCCATGATGACGTAAAACCCGAGAAAACGCCCATCTTCGAGGCACTACTATCCGCACAAACAAAACAGCTCGCTATTTCTAGCGAGCTGTCAAGTCAATCTTTGACACAAGAGATGTTTTCTTATATAAAAGGTTTGAGTAACACGATTTTGGCAGAGGTTCATGGATGAGGATAGAACTTTTTACTCTGTTATTGAAAAAGATATTTCAGAATACGACAAAGAGTATTTGGAGTTTAGAGATGAATAAACTCAATACTGTCTCAGAGTGGTATAATATGCACATGACAGAAATTGCAGACACACAGAAAGATCTTCGTAGGGGGATTGACTACATTGGTATCTCGGCTAGCTTCATCATTCATGATGGCGCGGGCAGGGTACTACTCCAAAAACGAGGAAAAGAAGCAAGGGACGAAAACGGAAAATGGGACGTCGGCGGGGGAGCAATTGAATTTGGTGAGTCGATCGACGAGGCAGTGCGGCGAGAAATACAAGAGGAACTCTGCGTAACTCCAGTCGATATTCAGTTCTTAACTGTTTACGATGCATTCAGGGAGCATAATGGCGATAATACTCACTGGATCGCTATCATGCACGCCGTCCAAGTCGACCCAAGCAAGGTTAAGATTGGCGAACCTCATAAAATCGATGAGTTAGGTTGGTTTACAAGCGACAGCCTACCGTCACCGCTCCATTCGCAATTTTGGAGATCCTATCAAGTTGCGCTAGATGCCGGAATAGTCAAATAGTTGCTTTAGCCTAGTCGGTTAGTCAGCTCGTCAAGTGAATGAACGACTTGGGTGGCACCAGCTTCAAGAAGTACTTTGTCATCATTGAATCCGTGTGTAACCCCAATACGGGCTGGAACGCCAGCGTTTACTCCGGCCTGCATATCGACGGTGTGATCGCCAAACACCAAGGATTTCTCTGGCGTTACGTCCAGTCGCTGCATTGCCAGGCGTAGGCTTGCTGGGTCAGGTTTGTGCGTGGCCACATCATCACAAGTAATCACAGTAAACTCGGGAATCGAGAAGTGCTCTTTTAGATTATTTTCAAAGTAGCGCAGCTTTTCTATATAACTCATAGTCGTAGATTTATATAGATCGATCATTCCTAATTCAGGCAACGAAACACCGAAGTTCCTCACAATGTGATGTGGTGTACCAGAAGTGAAGATTGCGAGCTTGATGCCCAATGTGCCCAAACGAGCCAGGAGATCCG
>CAZKHR010000006.1:0-10827 GCA_964552745.1 uncultured Candidatus Saccharibacteria bacterium
TAGCCGCCGACTCAAGTGCCTGATAAACCGCTTTTTCGGCAGTCAATTTCTTGCCATCGAGAATTGATTTATTAATTAAGCGCTGAACCAGCACACTATCGTATTTACGGTCAGGCTGGATGATGCGCTGAAGTTTTTTGGTTACTTTACGAGGCATAATTACTTATCCCCTTTCTTGGCACCATATTTAGAACGGCCCTGTTTGCGATTGTTAACGCCCTGTAGGTCAAGTGCACCACGAACAACATGATAACGCACACCCGGAAGATCTGGCACGCGACCACCACGAATCAACACCACTGCGTGCTCCTGAAGATTATGACCCTCTCCACCAATGTAGGCCCAAACTTCGTAGCCATTATTTAGTTTAACACGAGCAACCTTACGAAGCGCTGAGTTAGGCTTCTTTGGGGTTTTAGTAGTAACACGCACACAAACACCACGCTTCAGTGGCGCATCCTGTTCGTAATACCGAGTTTTTAGTGCGTTATGAATTCTCCCCAGTGCTGGAGATTTTGACTTCTTCCGAGCAGTCTGGCGAGGCTTTCGCACCAATTGATTAATTGTAGGCATTAAAAAATTCCCTTATGTTTGTCCTGAACTTAAATCAGAATCTAATTATAGTAGTATATTTGGCCGTCAGAGCAGCAAACTCCTAGACCGATAATCTGTTCCACGAGCGCCTTGTACACTTTTTCTCGATCGCAAACAGATGGAAACTCTCTTCCATATTAGCACAGATGAGTTGTTTTGTCTAGTCAGATTCTAACGAATGGCTAACCTAGCAACTAGATACTGCCTTTGAGTGCATCTGCATCCTCTTAGCGCTCTTTTCACGGACACGCTAGATATAGCGTAGGCGCTAGATATGGTGCCTGGGCACGCTAGATATAGCGTTTTACCAAGCTAGGGTAAACGCGAAATCCACTCCACATCCCAGGGAGTGGATTTCATCGCTAGGATAGCTTTAGGCTATGATATCTTCGAACTCTAGTTCACTCGGCACTTCCGCCTCATTGTCTAGATCTACTACACCCGTTCCCACAGGAATCTTGCGACCGATGATCACATTCTCCTTCAGGCCATGTAAGTGGTCGGCACGTCCAGAAATAGCAGTGCTGATTAAGACGCGAGTAGTATCCTGGAACGACGCTGCTGATAACCAGCTATCACTCCAGATTGAAACCTTAGTAATACCAAGCAGTAATTGCGTATAACCAACCAGTTCTTTGCCTTCGCTGGCGAGTTGCTTGTTGGTATCAATAACCGCAGCACGTGATACGATATCGCCCATAACAAGCTCGCTGTCACCTGGATCCTCAACCTGTACACGACTAAACATCTGACGAACGATGATCTCGAGGTGCTTATCAGCAACATCTTGACCCTGCGAGGCGTAAATACGCAGAACATCATTGATAATGTAACGCTGAGTGGCCTCGATTCCCTTGTACTTCATCAGGTCGTGTAGGTTAATCGAACCCGCACTCAAGCGATCACCTGGCTCTACAACATCGCCAGCCGAAACAACCAATTGCGTTGTGCCTGGAACTTCGTATCGTGCTGGAGCACCAGTGGCACCAGCAATAACGACTGTATCTTCGGCGATCTCCACCACTCCGTCATACGGAGCAATTAAAGGATTTTGACCATTATCGCCACTCGCTAAGACATCGCCAGCCCTAGCATCGGAGCCCGACTTCACTGAAACTGTACGACCCTCTAGCGGTAGTCTTTCGACTTTGCCTGACTGTGGTGTAACCTGAACGATATATTTTTTACCATCCTCCCAGACATCAACCTCACCAGCAATCTCCGAAATAAACGCCTGGCCCTTTGGCGTACGAGCCTCAAACAGCTCTTCGACACGTGGCAGACCTTGAGTGATATCACTTCCAGCCACACCAGATGCATGGAACGTTCGTAGCGTCAACTGCGTACCCGGCTCACCAACCGACTGAGCAGCGATAACACCGACTGGCTGCGCATTGCCCACCAGAAGACCAGTCGCCATATCTACACCGTAACTCTTTCGTGGAATACCCTTAAGACTACTGGTTGATAGGATTGATTGAATCTTCACGCTATCGATTGACTCATCGGCATTAATCGCTTCGGCAATTTCTTTGGTGATGAGCTCGTTTCTACCAATATGCCCAGAAACCTCCTCGGCAGTGTAGCGACCAAAGAGGCGACTGGTAAATTCAATCATCGTCTGTTCAGTCTCAGAGCGATAAATAGTAAATCCTTCGTCGTCCCCCTCTTCGTCCTCAACCGTAAAGACATCTTGCGCCACATCAACCAGACGACGAGTTAGGTAGCCTGAGTCGGCAGTCTTTAGCGCCGTGTCAATCAAGCCCTTACGCGCACCTCGTGTTGCCACGAAAGCCTCAAGACTTGACAAGCCCTCTTTGTAACTTGAGCGAATCGGCAACTCAATCTCATGGTTGGTAGCATCCACAGTAATACCCACCATGGCACTAGCAAGCTTAACGTTAGAAATATCACCACGAGCACCCGAGTTAACCATGACAGAAATACTAGTATCCATGTGCGCTAACTCATTTTTAAGGAACTGCTCGGTCTTCTTATCTACTGCGCGCCAGTTGCTAACTGTCAACTCGTAGCGCTCCTCTTCAGTAATCAAACCTTCGTCGAATTGATCAGATATCAAAGCTGTCTTATCATCACCTTCAGCCACAAATTCAGCTATTTCATCAAAGTGCAAGTAATCGTCTTTACCCGTTGAAACGGCAGCAATTGTTGCAAAGCGAAACGCTTGACCTTTCATGCGATCGGCAATACTAGCGGTAACTTCAGCGCCGTAGCGATCAAATATTTGTGCCAGCACTTTCTTAAGCTGCTTCTTCGTCTGAATATTATTGTCATACGGAAAATCTTCAGGTAAAATCTCGTTAAAGAATACTCGACCGAGAGTTGTCTCGCGTAGCTCACCCTTAACATAAATCTTGATTGGTGTCTGCAACTGGATGATACCACGATCATAAGCCATTTCTGCCTCATAAACCGAACTATACGCCCTAACTTTATCGTCCTGAGCCGCCGGCTTGTCATAGGTCAGATAATAGTTACCGAGCACAATGTCCTGGCTAATGTTCAGCACTGGCGCACCGTCAGCAGGCTTAAGTAGGTTATTTGTAGCACTCATCAGTGTCCGTGCTTCTTCCTGAGCCTCCTTAGACAAAGGCAAGTGGACTGCCATTTGGTCGCCGTCAAAATCGGCGTTGAAACCGTTAGCAACCAATGGATGCAGCTGAATCGCCTTACCCTCAACTAATACTGGCTTAAAGGCCTGAATGCCCAAGCGGTGAAGAGTTGGCGCACGGTTCAAAAGAACATATTTGCCTTCAATTACCGAATCAAGTGCGTCCCAAACCACTGCCTCGCCAGTCTCAATTAGACGAGTTGCTGAACGAATATTATGAGCAAACTCGTTTCGAATCAGCCAGCTAATCACGAACGGCTTGAATAGCTCGAGCGCCATCTGCTTTGGCAGACCACACTGACTAATTTTAAGCTTTGGCCCAACAACAATGACCGATCGCCCAGAATAATCGACACGCTTGCCAAGTAGGTTTTGGCGAAAACGACCTTGCTTACCTTTTAGTATGTCAGAAATTGACTTCAGCCTTCGTCGGCCACCAGTCGAACTAACTGCCCGACCGCCACGAGCAGCGGCGTTGTCAATCAACGCATCAACTGCTTCTTGGAGCATACGCATCTCATTACGTCGAATAACCTCTGGCGCATTTAGATCAACTAGCTTCTTCAGGCGATTGTTTCGGTTAATAATTCGGCGATACAGGTCATTGAGATCCGAGGTCGCAAAACGACCACCAGAAAGAGCAACCATTGGCCGTAGATCTGGTGGGATCACTGGCAGAACTGTTAGACACAAACTACCCGGTTTGATTCCGGCATTTTGCATACCCTCAAGCACCTTAAGTCGTTTATGTAATTTCTTTTCGCGCTGCCCCTTAGCGCCCTCAACCTCTTCGCTTAATTGCTCAATAAGCTTAGGCAAATCGATTTCATCCAAAAGCTGTTTTAGCGCAGCCGCACCCATACCAACTTCAGCTAACTCCTCATACTCTTCCGGTAGGTTGCGATAGTCGGTTTCAGAGATTAAAGCACCCTTCACCAAACTGTCTAGCTGAGCCTTGTGTGATTGATATTTTTCTTCTACCTCTTCGATTTCCCGAGTTTGCTCCTTGGCGAGAGCCTTAACATCGGCGTCCTCCGCCTCTGCCATTTGCTCATAGCGCATCTTGATAGCCATTCGCGCTGCCTCAGTCTCCGCCTCAAGGTCAACCAGGAATTGATCACGTGCCTCTTCGTTGACCCGCAAAATCACATACATCGCAAAATAGGCGACGCGTTCGATATTCCTGACAGTCATGCCAAGCAGTAAACTCATGGCACTTGGTGTACCACGCATAAACCAAATGTGCGCTACCGGAGCAGCCAGGGTTATGTGCCCCATGCGTTCGCGTCGGACGATTGCCTTGGTGACTAATTCACCATTCTTATCAACCGCAGCCTCACGTGAGCGAACACCCTTGAGCTTCGAATCATATGGATTGATGTCTTTGACTGGTCCAAAGATTTTTTCACAGAACAACCCGTCTCGCTCTGGCTTTTGAGTACGATAGTTTATCGTCTCAGGCTTCAGAACTTCGCCGTAGCTCCACTTCATAACGTCTTCGGGGCTTGCGACCGTTAAACGTACTGCATCAAAATCTCCGATGCCAGCATCGTCAACTGAAAAATGTGCCATGCTTACACCTCCTCCTTTATTTCTTCAATTTCATCTATGTCTTGTACACTCATGCCGTCATCAATATCGCCAATCTCATCTGATTCATCGAGAAAGTCCTCCCCGTTATCACCGTTGGGCGCCAGTGACGGAGCCGTTTTATCAGCCTGACCACTTGATGTAATCAGATTCTCGGCATCAATTTGAACATTATCGTCAATCAGATCCACTCGCAGTCCTAGTCCTTGAAGCTCCTTAACCAGTACGTTAAAGCTCTCTGGAAGTTTTGGCCCAACGATTAGCTCGTCTTTGATAATCGACTCGTAAGCCTTAGCACGTCCGTAAACATCATCCGACTTAATAGTTAGCATCTCCTGGAGTGTATTGGCTGCCCCATAAGCTTCGAGCGCCCAGACTTCCATCTCACCAAATCGCTGACCACCATTTTGTGCTTTGCCACCAAGAGGCTGTTGCGTCACCATGGCGTATGGCCCAGTTGAACGGGCGTGAATCTTATCGGAAACCATGTGGTGCAATTTAATCATATGCATCACACCAACAGTTGTTCGCTCCTCAAATTCTTCACCAGTCCGCCCATCAAACAGTTGACTCTTGCCGTCACGTGCCAGGCCAGCCTTCTCGAGCTCATCAGAGATCTTCTGATCAGGTACACCGTTAAATGACGGCGTCGCAACTTGATAGCCGAGCGCTCGCGCAGCCATACCAAGGTGCGTCTCGAACAATTGACCAAGGTTCATACGGCTCGGCACACCTAGTGGGTTCAATATGATATCAATTGACGTACCGTCCTCCATGAATGGCATATCTTCTTCTGGCAAGATTCGTGCAATAACGCCCTTATTTCCATGCCGACCAGCCATTTTATCACCAACACTAATTTTTCGTAGCTGTGCGACAAAAATCTGAATCTGCATCAATACGCCAGCCTTAAGTTCATGGCCATTTTCTCGCGAAAAGATCTTGACGCCAACAACCTTGCCACCGCCAGCATTATTCATCCGCTGAGAAGTATCACGCACATCCTTAGCCTTCTCACCAAATATTGCCCTCAGCAGTCGCTCTTCTGAGCTTAGCTCTTGCTCGCCCTTTGGCGTAATCTTGCCAACCAGCACATCGCCAGCTTTTACTTCAGAACCAACCTGGACAATACCGTCCTCATCAAGATGACGGAGAGACTCTTCAGAAACATTTGGAATATCTCTTGTGACAATTTCCGGTCCCAGCTTCGTCTCACGTACTTCAACACTGTAGTCCTTAATATTAATATTCGTCAGTTCATCATCCTGAACCAACCGACGACTAACAACGATTGCGTCGTCCATGTTATAGCCACCCCATGGCATGAAGGCCACTAGTAAATCACGCCCCAGAGCAATCTCGCCCTCAGCAATTGACGCACCCTCAATCAGCGAATCACCCTTTTTAACCTTATCGCCTCGATTAACCACAGTTTTTTGGTTATAGCAACGATCGTCATTGTTCTTGATAAAGTGGCGCAGCTCATAAACTTTCACACCATCTTTATACTTAACATGAACTTCGTTGGAATCGGCACGAACTACTTCGCCATCAGCTTCCGCCATAATTAAGTGGCCACTATTGCGAGCAACATCCCGCTCAATACCGGTGCCGACTGTTATGCGACGAGGTGTCAACAACGGTACAGCCTGACGTTGCATATTTGAACCAGTCAAAGACCGGTCGATACGGTTTTTCTCGATAAATGGCACTAGCGCTGCGGTCGAACCGAGAATTTGCCGATGAGCCGCATCCATAAGCGTAACATCCTGAGCGTCAACTTGCTCTGGATTCATATTATTCCTAGCGCTCACTCGTTCGTCCTGGAAACTACCATCCTCGTTTAAGACCTCACCAGCATCAGCTATCACCTCGTTAGCTTCCTGAGAAGCATCTAAGTAGACAATTTCATCTGTCACTTTTCCATCTTTTACTCGCAAATACGGTGTCTCAATAAACCCATATTCATTTACTCGGGCGTAGGTTGCAAGATTCAATACTAGCCCAATGTTTGCACCCTCCGGAGTTTCAACCGAACAAATTCGGCCATAATGAGTTGGGTGAGCATCGCGTACATCAAATCCAGCACGCTCACGACTCAAGCCACCAGGGCCAGTCGAACTCAGGCGCCGCTTGTGACTAAGCTCTGCCAGTGGGTTAACTTCATCGATTAGCTGACTCAGTTGGCTTGAAGTGAAGAACTCACGAACTGCAGCCACTACTGGACGAGCATTAACTAACTGGTTAGGTGAAACATTTTCAATATCAGTCACGCTCATACGATCCATGGCATTACGTTGCATGCGAAGCATACCAACACGGAATTGACGAGCCAACAGCTCGCCCACTAGCTTAACACGACGATTAGACAATGCATCAATATCATCAGGTGCTTCTTGGGTGTTATTTAGGCGAATAATCTCTCGGATAATTTCCACCAAATCGCTAACCTGAAACGTCCGATTTTCAGCAGTATTTACTACATCCAGACCAAGCCGTTGATTAATTTTGTAACGACCAACACGAGAATAATCGAATCTCTTAAAATCAAAGAACATTCGTTCAATCATCTGGCGCGCATTGTCAACAGTTGCAAGGTCACCAGGACGCAAGCGACGGTACAGCTCAATAAGCGCCTCATTTGAACCACGAGCCGTATCTTTTTCAAGAGTTGCTTCGATGTATTTAACCTCACTAGTATCGATATCAGCAAAAAGCTCTCTAATCTCCGAAGTTTTTGGACGACCAAGAGCACGAAGCAATGTCGTGACCGGTAGTTTACGACGCCGATCAATCTTGACATAAATTGCACCATTCGTAGCCGTTTCAAACTCTAGCCATGCCCCACGACCAGGAATAACCTTGGCACCATAATAGTTGCGACCAGCCGAATTATCAGCAGTAAAGAATACGCCAGCCGAACGAATCAGCTGCGAAACCACTACTCGCTCAGTACCATTAATAATAAAAGTACCGCGATTGGTCATCCAAGGATAGTCACCAAGATAAACCTCATGCTCCTTGATTTCTCCGGTAACCTTATTGGTCAACTCCGCCATGACATGCAGTGGCGCTTCAAAAGTCATGTTATTTTCTTTGGCGAATAGATCAGTTGTTTTTGGCTCATCAAATCGGTATGAACCGAATCTCAGTGCCAACTTCTGACCCGTATAGTCGTCAATTGGGTTAATTTCTGAAAAAATCTCGCTCAAGCCGTCTTGGACGAATTCACGCCAAGAATCTTCTTGATGAGCGATAAGGTTTGGTAGTGGTAGGTTGTCATCACCCGACGTGAAAAATACACGCTTACCACTCGTGGTCTGTTGTTTTGCCACAGGCTAGCTCCTCGCATTGATTAATTTAGTGTTGAATCGGCGCCGAAGACTCATCCAGAGGCCCTCCCTTTACTGATAGCCACATCAGTGCAGGGATCTAGACCACGGGTACACTACTTCTTACTCTACATTATGAAGCATTCGGAAGATAAATGCAAGGGTTTTTGCGATATTTCATCTATTGACATCAGCACCACTGGAATGACCAGGCGCTTCTGCCACAATTCGATAAGATTGCCAAGGAGACTCACCAGCCCTTAGTGCAATATTCACCGGACGACCCATTACATAACCACCATCAATCGCCTCCATTCGACTATTCGTCACGGGATTCTCCTCACCACCATAAATCGAAATCTGTCCAGCTCCCGGAAGATCCTCTACTGACCGCCCCACTATACCCCTAAACAACTGACGACCACTTTCCGGATCATACCCCAAAGCCTCTGAGTCAACCCCATAGGCAAAAATCTGAAGAGTTCCTCTGCCCATCAACCGAGACAATCCTCGTTCACGCAACCCCTCGACTACGCCCAAATTATGAGCCAACCGAGCCAATCCGTAAAACAATCTGTTCCTGCCAAGCTCAGGTCGGTCGCTATACTGCTCCCACCCAACTCTAGCCACTCCAATGATAGAGCTGACATCCTCAGGATCACTTCCTGTGATTCGTACCGTATATAAATTAGTCCTCGGGTCGCGAACCGCCTGCTGCAAATCGCCCTGCCGGTTGCCAGTATCCTCCCTCACCATCTCAGTTGCTATTTGCCTATCAACACCAGTATTCGCCATCAAATCACCTATGAGCACTTCTTCGTATCGATCAGCAAACTCAGACGAGATATCCTCTGGTGAATTCATTTTTTCAATTTGAAACTCTTGTTGGCTAACTTCTGTAACTCCCATAATCTCATTCTACCCGAATTAATTAATGCCTATCTTATCATTATATCACACTTTAACCGTATTTGTCAAACTTAGCATAGTACAGCACTCATCTCAAGTCACGCTCGTTGGCGCATAATTTAGAACATGATACACTGTAAATATGAAAAAATCACTTATCGTCGCCTATGACCAAAATCGCGCTATCGGCTCCAAGAATGACCTACCATGGGGGCGAGGATTACCAGCTGATTTGGCTAATTTTAAAAAAATAACAACTAGTGGATCAATTATCATGGGACGAAAAACCTTTGAATCAATCGGCTCTCGACCGCTACCAAATCGCGAAAATATCGTCATTTCACGCACACCCACCGGAGTCAAAGGAGTCCTGACCGCTATCGACCTGCCTAGCGCTCTCGCTCTTGCACGCTACCCAGTATTTTTCATTGGCGGAAATCAAATTTACACTGAAGCGCTTGCCTACACCGATGCTATCTATGCGACCGAGGTTCATCACACCTTTGACAGTACCGACGCATTCTTCCCAGAGATTGACGAGCAAATCTGGCAAGAATCAAAACGCATACACCACCCCGCAGATGACACAAATCACTATGCCTTTGATTTTGTTGAATATAAAAACATAATGGCCAATTAATCAAGACGTGGTCCTGGCGCATCGTAGCTTATTCGTCTAGCCCCTTTTGAATTATCGCTCGCACTACCATCTTACGAAGGCTTTTTTGTACCTGCTCGATAGTCCGACTCGTATCAATCTTTAGAAAACCATCTCGCTTTGCCAGCTCTGCATAACCCTGATTTAGTTTATCTTGATAATCATCATCGCGCGACTCAAACGTATCAGGAATTTTTGTCGCACCACGCTGGTTTAAGCGAGTCTTTCGCATGACGTTATCTAAAGAGAAAATAACCGTAAGGTCAGGCTCCATATAGCGCCTATCCATAAACGCCGCTGTTATTTGTTGTACATAATCCGCACCTAGACCTGCTGCAAAGCCCTGATAGACGACAGAAGACAAATAATTTCGCGAAGACAGAACCACTCCGCCTCGACTCAACACCGGCAACGCTTGCTCACGCCACGCTTCGTAACGACACGCCGTGAAAATCAATAAATCAGTAATCGCACTGCGTTCAAGTGAGCTATTCTTGCTAATCTGCCGTAACTCGTCGGCAATTGGCGTCCCACCAGGCTCACTAACCACCAGCACCTCCAGACCAAACTCCTTTTCTAGATACTTGGCTAATAAATCAATTTGCGTTGATTTACCTGTGCCGTCATTGCCCTCACCGACGACATAAAAACCACGTTTCCCCACCGCAGTCTTAACATCTTTCATATTACCCCTCTGTTATTTAGTTCCCTTGCTTAGGCCTTTGATTTTATCCGGCACCTTACGTGCATCCTTAAATGCTCTTGGCAGCATCATCTCTGGACGCCAACTAGCAATCAACTCTTCAAGATTATCGGTGTGCTGGTATTTACCACTCATACCAGCCCGGCCCTTCTCGTAACTACCGTCAACCGGCCCAGTTTTGTGAAAAATTAGTTGCCCAATACGCTCGCCAACTGGCAGAACAACGCTTTCGTGCTGATTTAAGTTATAGATTTCAAGTGTAATACGATTAATATAACCCGGATCAATCCAGCCGGCATCAAAACAAACCGCTACCCCATTTCGGCCCCAACTCGAACGACTCTTCACATCAGCAGCACCACCCTCAGCACGGATGCCGATAAATTCATGTGTATGCGCCAAGATTCGC
>CAZKHR010000006.1:10837-12867 GCA_964552745.1 uncultured Candidatus Saccharibacteria bacterium
GCTCACCCGGCTTCAAAACAATAATCGGATGGTTAAGGGGGATATTTGCAAATGCCTTAAACCCGTAATCATCACACCACTCTTTGTGTGGCATTGCTTCCAGTGGCCCCTTGAAATACCGCGCCACATCCTCTTTATCGAACGGATTGTATACTCGCGAGCGCTCATCATATTCCTGTTTATAAAAATAGTGCCCAAGAGTAAAGTCAATACTCGCCTCTGATACATTAGTCGCCGTAAACGGTACGCTAACAATAACGCCGTCTTCAATCGCCTGCCTTATCTCCCTATTTGAATACACGCTCACCTGGCGCCTCCTCTTTTCACACTACACTCTCCTCTGAGCTAAATATATTGTAGCACAAACCCACTCCTAGCTACGAATGCTTAGTTTTCACACCGCAATCGGCGCCTTGATGGGTGGGTGCGACTCATAGTCAATTAGCTTAATATCATCAAAAGTAAAATCATCAATACTCTTAATGTTCTGATTTAGCCAAAGCTTTGGCAAAGCCATGGGTTCGCGCGACAACTGCTCGTCAACTTGATTGAGATGGTTAAGATAAATATGCGTATCGGCCAGAGTGTGCACAAAATCTCCAGGCTGCTTACCGGTAACTTGCGCCAGCATTGACAGCAAGAGCGAATACGATGCAATATTGAACGGTACACCCAGGAAAGTATCAGCTGAGCGTTGATATAAATGCAAATCGAGCTTATTACCACGAACATTTAGCTGAAACAACGAATGGCAAGGTGGCAGTCCGCCGGCCTGAGCAATCGCATCGATTTCCGCAGGATTCCATGCCGTGACAATATTGCGCCTAGAGTTAGGGTTGCTTTTAATCATATCGATAGATTGAGCTATCTGATCAATCTCTCCGCCCTCGCCATCTGGCCACTTACGCCACTGCACACCGTAAACCGGCCCCAAATCGCCCCACTGCATGGCAAATTCCCGATCGGTTGCCACCTTTTGAACAAACTCCTTCATCTGTGCTTTCCAATCGTCAGAGTTAATCTCAGGAACTGGTAGATTGTTTTTCTCCAAATACGCCTTGAACGGCCACTCGTCCCAAATATGGACATTATTTTGCGCTAAATATTCTATATTACCCGTGCCTTTTAAAAACCACAGTAGCTCATGCACTACACTATTAAAATACAACTTTTTGGTGGTCACAGCCGGAAAGCCATCTGCTAAATTATACCTAATCTGACGACCAAACACGCTTTTCGTACCAGTTCCCGTCCGATCGCCCTTTTCTTCGCCATTATCGCGAATATCTTTTAGTAAAGCTAGGTATTGTTTCATGTTAAACCTCCCATCATCTAGTTACATTATGCCACGAACATAATTAAAATACACCGTAGTTTTCACAACGGTGCAACTCCTCACGGATTGTCCAGCCTACTTCGTTAACTTGCTCAGCACTTCATCAATCAACCCATACTGCTCAGCTTCGGCTGCGGTCATCCAGTAGTCGCGCTCCATGTCGGTTTTGACTTTAGCGAGCTTTTGACCAGTATTTTTGGCTAAAATTTTTGCTAGCATCTCCTTGACTTCTAGACTTTCTCGCAAGTCAATCTCCATGTCGGTCACCTTACCACGTGTGCCACTCGACGGTTGGTGAATCATCACCTTAGCATGTGGCAGAGCAAAACGTTTACCTTTAGTGCCACTCGAGAGTAAAAACGCCCCCATACTTGCCTGCAGACCAATACCATAGGTTGCGACATCCGGTTTAATAAAGTTCATCGTGTCGTAAATCGCCATACCATCGTAAACACTGCCACCCGGGCTATTAATATAAAGCGAAATGTCCGCCGTCGAATCGGCATAAGCAAGATACAGTAATTGGGCAACGACAATATTCGCGGTATGTTCGTTTACCTCTTCGCCAAGAAAAATAATTCGCTCTTTAAGCAGGCGTGAATAGATATCGAAAGCTCGTTCACCATCATGAGTCTTCTGAATAACCGTTGGTACTAAATAATTATTTGGTTTTGTCATCTCGTTTGTTGACCTC
>CAZKHR010000007.1:0-7921 GCA_964552745.1 uncultured Candidatus Saccharibacteria bacterium
CATGGTTCGTTCTCTATCTAAACACAACATGATGGTATCTGGCAAGCCGTGTGGAGAAGTTCTAGCGGATTGTCCACTGATTGGCGCCAAGTGGCTTAACCAGGCCGTTAATCTCGAGCATGGTTAGGGCGGTGGCGAAATCGGCTGGGGTGAGATTGGACTGTTGCTGGAGCTGTTCGCCGTCACGAACGCCAACTACTAGTAGTTGCAAAATAGCATTCTCGGCGGGAGTATCGCCAAGTAGTAGTTGGGTTTGGTTGTGGCGGGGTCGATTAAGTAAGTGTGGTGCGATGATTTCTAGTACATCACGCGCCTCAGTGAGCGGATGCGCTCCTTGTTTCAGGATGTTATTGCAACCCTCGGATAGTGGGCTAGTGATATTCCCGGGTACGGCGAACAACTCCTTGCCTTGTGCGAGAGCGTGTCCAGCGGTATTGAGCGTGCCGCTTTTGGCGGTAGCCTCGGTAACAATCACCGCATCGGCAACGCCACTGACTAGGCGATTTCGCTTCAGAAAGCTCCATTTTGCGATAAGTTCACCGTCTCCTTCTGCTCGCTCTGATATTATCGCACCGTTTTGGGCGACAATTGACTGCGCTAGTGCTAGATTGGATCGTGGCGATATATCCGGCAAAGCGTTGACAACAATACCTATAGTCGTGCCGCCCGCCTCAAGCGCCGCCTTGTGGGCTATCGCATCGATGCCGAGGGCTAGTCCACTGACAATCACCACCCCTTTTTTGGCCAGATCATAAGCAATACGCTGAGTAACCTCTATTCCGTATGGCGTTGGCTTGCGCGCACCAACAATTGCTATTACTGGTGGGCTGTTTTCTGGTAATTTGCCTATATAGCACAAGCTTTTTGGTGGATTGGCAATATCACT
Source organism: uncultured Candidatus Saccharibacteria bacterium (assembly GCA_964552745.1). GTDB lineage: Bacteria > Patescibacteriota > Saccharimonadia > Saccharimonadales > Saccharimonadaceae > Nanosynbacter. The sequence goes on from CAZKHR010000007.1 coordinate 887, forward strand.
CAGTATCTGGGTGAATTTGTGCTCATCTGGGCGAATCTTATTGATTTTCATGGGAATTGTGTCAAAAAGTATTGACAATATGTCAAATGTTTGCTATAATGGTACATGATTGATTGCGATACATGCGATCAAATGCACCTTATACCCCCTATTCTAACATTTATATGTTAAGTTGTATGCAATGGTTACGAAGTATTTTTACCCTCCACTTCTAACATCAAACATTGCATGCATACTAACCCCTTTAACCCCTCGATTGATTCTTAATCGACCGAGGAGCCCGTTCAAGCATGGACTATCCAGTAGTGACATAGTCAGGCGTACCGGTTGCCACCGAGCACCGCAGTTAACGCTTCCATGAGGGGTGGGTTGAAGGGTAAAACGGCGCTAGGTGATGCCCACCCTTACCTAGCGCTGTTTTAGTTTAGATAAATAATCAGAGAACGCTGTAAACTTTGGTACTTTCCGCCAGGGTGATGTGGGCTGAGTGGGAAAATTACTTAGGTAGCGAGTAACTGGCTGGTTCGAGTTTGTCTGCTATAAAGTCCGAAATGATCTGGCTGGCTCTTGGTAGGATTGATTCCTGAAGGATTTTTTGTTCGTCACGGTTAAATTTGCTAAGTACAAAGTCAGTATCGCCTACTTGGCGTCGTATCAAGGCGTCGGTGCCAATACGAACGTGCCAAAAGTCACTGCCGATGTGCTGATGTAGCGACTTAAGCCCATTATTGCCTGCATGGCGTCCACCGCGCCGGACGCGTATTTTACCAAAATCAAGCATAGTGTCGTCATGGATTACTAAGATGTCATCTAGTGATAGCTTATAGAAATCCATTAACGCACGGGCGGATTTGCCAGTCTCGTTGTAAAAGGTTGTTGGTTTGGCGAGGATGACTTTTTCAGCTGAATCGTCGCTTTCGTAAGAAAATTCAGCCGTTTCAGCAAAAAACTTTGGCTTTGGCTGAAAATCACCTACTTTTTGACTGTCTGTAAAAGCATCGAGCACCAACCAACCGATGTTGTGGCGGGTTTTGATGTATTGTGAGCCGGGATTACCAAGGGCAAAGATTAATTTCATAGACTGTATTATACACTAACCTGTCTCTGATATCGAACAGTTAAATAAAGATATGCTACTCGAAGGGTTCGGGTAGTCGATGTTTGGAGGAAAAGATGGTTATCGGTGCCTGCTTCCTGTCCGTTTGCATGGTGGTGCTACTTGTGGCGCCAACTGTGCCTCCATTGAGGCGGTACAGAGATGCGCGCGGAAAGAACCAGCTTCGTACCACTGCCTGGTGGTATTGGCTGGCAATGGGTTTAACAGCGGGATCATTAGCGTTTGTGGTATATGCAACTACGGAGTCAGCTATATTGGCATATATTATGCCAGCGCTGATTGGCGGCATACTGCTAACGACGTCAGCTACCGCAGTCCGTGCGGTATCCTTGATCACAAGCTTTGCGGCAGGATTCGTGGGGTCGATATTGCTGCTCGCCGCCTTCACAGAAATGGGCAATTTAGGCCTGGGCGAAATGGCGATAGTCGCTACGGTAGTGTTTGGGTTGATCCCAACCTATGGCGCAATTCGCCACACCAATCACCCAGTAAGGAAGAAGGTGATGCATCCCCAGACACCTTAAATCCTCGGAAATTCTGAGGTCCCCTGGCCCAGTACAGGTCGGGAGTTACTTCTTTTTTACGGTTTTTTCGGCCTCTTTAGCCTGTTTGTATGCCTTAGTGACTGGTTCAAGGCCACGCTTGGCGCGTTCTCGATTGGACTTGATTTGTTTTTCATCGCGGAAGCTTAGCTTGATTGGCGTACCGGAAAAATCAAAAGCTTCGCGAATAGTTCGCTCAAGATAGCGTTTATAGCTCCAGTGAACGAATTTAAGGTTTGAACCATAGATGACGAACCAAGGTGGTGCTATGTCAGTCTGGACGATATAGCGTAGTTTGGGGTGAGAGTTCTTCAGTCCAGCTGGCGGATGGGAGATAACAGCTTTTTGAAGCAAATCGTTAAGCTTGCGAGTTTTAACCTCTTGACGACGACGCTGGTAGATGTCAAGCGCTAGGTCGAACAATTTAGTGACATTCTGCCCGGTTACCGAGCTGGTGAATATCAGAGGTGCATAGGGTGTAAATTTGAAATGATAGCTAATCTGTGGCGCTAGAGCGTCGCGGGTAAAGGCGTCTTTGCCCTCAACCGAGTCCCACTTGCTGACAACCAGCACCAACCCCTTCCCTACCTCATCGATGATTCCCGCCAGTCGCTGGTCGAGGCTAACATTGAGCTCATTAACGTCCATCAGTAGAAAGCAAATATCGGCTTCGTTGATAGCTTGCATGGTGCGTAGAACGGAGAATTTTTCGATTCCAACTTCTTGCTTGCCCTGACGACGGATACCGGCAGTGTCGAGCAGTTCAATAGTTTGGTTTTTGTAGCGAACTTGAACGTGATTTACGTCACGTGTCGTACCAGCAATATTAGCGACAATCGCTTGTTGTTTACCGGCGAGGGTATTGAATAAGTGGCTTTTACCGACATTTGGTCGACCGATGAGGGCGATACGGACGATATCGTCCTCCTCAATTTCGCTGGCTGGTGGAATGAGCTCAGCTATATGGTCGAGTAGATCCGATATGCCAATGTTGTGTTCGGTGCTAGTACGGATGATAGTTGAAATACCTAGGCGCTTAAACTCGTCAGACTCTAGCGCACCGCGCAGGTCGACCTTGTTGATAGCGAGAATGACTGGTTTTTTGCTCTTGAGTGCTTTCTTGGCAACCAGGCGGTCGGCATCGGACGGGTGCATGGTTCCGTCAACCATCACGATAATCACGTCTGCGACTTCAGTCGCGTCGATTATTTGTTCTTGAATAGTTGCTTCAAATTCGTCCTCGGCTGTCTTGAGACCAGCGGTATCGACTAGCCAGAATTCTGAGGAATCAGTCTCTTTCGACTTCCGGTTCTTCGCAGATATCTTCTCGTGTTTAGCGTTAGATGGCTCACCTGTGTCATGTCGAAGATAACTAACTTTACCAACAACGTTATCGCGCGTGGTACCAGCTTCTTTGGCGACAATTGCCGTGCGACTGCGCGTCAAACGGTTAAATAGCGAACTCTTGCCGACATTCGCTTGCCCAATAATTGCAACGGTTGGTAGTTTCGTAGCCATAATCAGAGGCAATTATAGCAAGAATTTGAAGTTTTTGCGAGCATAAGCGATATAGTGCATAATCAGCGATAAGTCGAATGAGTGACCTTGATATCATTCATGATATATCTGCCCTACACCACTCACCACGTTTTATATCACCAAGTGAATAGTTTCCGAAGTCAGTACGGTGAAGCTTGCTGACGGTATAGCCCAGGCTCGAAAAGGTACGGCGAATTTGCCGATTACGACCTTCACTCATCTCGACGATCCAGCGGGTGTCATCACGGTCATGTTGGCGTGTCAGAGTAAGTTGGCTTGGGCCGTCAGGCAGTTTAATGCCGAAATCACTAATCATCTGACGATGTAGTGGCTCCAGTGGTGCATTAAGCGTTACTAGGTAGCGTTTGACCTTGTAGAACGAGGGGTGGGTCATCTGGTGAGCGAACGCACCATCATTGGTTAAGAGAATAAGCCCCGAACTATCTTTATCGAGGCGCCCAACAGGCTTGAGGTGGGACAATTCTTTTGGCAGAAGTTCATAGATAGTCGGTGCTCCACCTTGAGATGCACGTGAGCATAGGTAGCCAACCGGCTTATTGAGCAGAATTAGTTCGTGTGTTTTGGGTGTGATAAAATTTCCCTGATATGAAACGCGGTCATTTGCGCTAATCCGTTGACCTAAGGCTGCTGCTTGTCCGTTAATCGAGATAACACCTGCCTGAATTAGTTCGTCGGCCTGTCGGCGAGATACGCCAATACTTAGCGCTACGTATTTATTGAGGCGCTGCGAGTCGGTCGGTGTCGGTGTTGTGTTGTCCATAAACTATGCCCGTCTCTACTGCTACTGCGTAGGCGGAGACTGAGGGAATGCCGATGTTGGTGGCGATTGTTGTGGCTGAGCAGTCGGTGTGGGGTCTATTATTGGTCGGGGTGATAATGATGCAATGTCTGGGCGGGTTACTGGCTCTGGCATTGATGGTGTAGCGGGAGGAGCTGGAGCTGGGGTTGGTGGCGGTGCTATAGGCGCTGGAGCTAACGGTTGTGTGACGGGTGTTGGGTCTGAAGCTAGCGACGGTGTTGCGGGTGCTGGATCTAAGGCCAGTGATGGTGCGGTAGGTGTTGTATCTGAGGCTGATGCGTTTGATAATTCTTGTTCCATCATCTTACTGATATCAGTCGTTTGCGTAGCTGGTGGCTGAATTGGCTGTAAGGCGCGGTCTCCTAGTCCAGCTGGTCGTGGGGCTGGCGATGAGAATGGTGCCATTGGCTCCGGCAGGGCTGTGCTGGCCGGTGCTGGTGTTTGAGGGGCGGTTGGTAGTGTAGGTGATGCTGGTGGAATTGGTTGCTGTGGCGGTATGTTCGGTTGAGGTGTAAGCTGTGAGGCTGGCGTTACGGCAGAGCCACTGAGGCCAGGTAGATCGCCTAGGACTTCGTGGACTGCTCGCACGACATCTTCAATCCCCACCTGAGACTTCACCAAATAGCGATCGGCACCGAGTTTTTCGCCTCGTTCACGCTGATCGTCTGAAGATAGTGCTGTCATCATAATTACCTTAATGTCTTTGGTTTCTGTCGTCGAGCGTAATATATCAAGCATATCGAAGCCGGATATTTTTGGCATCATTACGTCACTTACGATGAGTGCGGGACGTTCTTTGATCGCCATGGCTAAGGCCTCTTCACCATCGCCCGCCGAAACGATGTCGTAACCTTCCGCTAAGAGTCGCACACCATAAATTTCGCGCAAGCTCTTATCGTCTTCAACCAATAAAATTTTTGTCATAACTACCTTCTACTATATATGAGGTTGCAAAAAAAAGCCATAGTTCTTTTGGTTATTGCCGGGGGCGAGGTGGAACGGCGACTGATTCGACCCGAGCTGATTGCTGACTGATTGCTGACTGTTGGGTAGTAGATGGCGGTAGTTGCTGGGGGACTGGCTCTGATTGACTGGCTACTGCTGTTTCGAGATCAGACAGAGTCATATGCGTGTAGGAGCCAGGGATTACTGGTGTGTAGTATGGCGTAGGTTGAGGTGCGGTCGGGATGGTTGTCTGATGAGGTGACTTTGATGTTTCCGGGATAGCTGGCTGTGGTGTGGGCAACTGTTGCTCGACAGGCGGTTCTGCTACTAGTGCTGGGGTGTGGAGGGTTGATTCTGTTGCAGTAGGTGCGGGGTCAAAATCCATAGCCATGGCATCTTGTGCTTGTAGATTTTCTTGAGGCAATACCGGTCGTTCATCGAGAGTAATCTGTGTCGCTGTTTCTGGTAGTTCATTTAGCTTGCGCATTGCCTCTTCGTGGCTGATGCGTGGAATCGTCAGAAAGAACGTACTTCCCTTCTTGTATTCACTTTCGACGCTCAGATGACCGCCCATAGTTTCGGCTAACCTTCGACAAAGGTAGAGCCCGAGCCCGGTGCCGCCAATCTCACGAGTGTCGGAATTGTCGACACGGTAAAATTTCTGAAATAAATGTGGAATATCTTCGGCCGGAATGCCGACACCAGAATCAGTTACACTAACTGTCACAGTTTTGTCACTACCCTTAACGTCAACAGTAATATCACCCTCAAGTGTATACTTGATAGCGTTTTCGATTAAGTTAGACATAACTTCGCGAAAATGACTCGGGTCGATATCGGCATAGAACACTGGCTGTAAGCGACGTTCGGCACTGTCGGTGTCGAGGCTAGGGTTTGGCTTAAAAACATACCGAAGGTTTTTTGCTGCTGCTAGATGAGCTAGGCCCTCAAAGACAGTCCCTGCTGACTCCGAGACATCAATTACGTGAGGTTCATTTTTCAGTCGACCGTCATCGGCTCTGCTGATATCGAGCAGGTCTTGAAACAGTCTTCCTAAGTGGCGTGCTGATTCGTGCGCCTTAGTGATAAAATCTCGGGCTTTTTCGTCAATTGTCGCCGTGGCTGGGTTTAACGCCAGTCCTAAATATCCCTCTATTGACGCTACTGGAGTGCGCATCTCGTGACTGGCTGTCGAGATAAACTCTGCTTGTTCACGCTCCTCTGCCCGCTCTTTGGTGATATCGCGAAAAACAACAATCACTCCACTACCGACATTGCCGACTGGCGAGCAGACGACAGACACTAAGCGCCTCTTGTCGCTACTCGTCAACAAGAAAAATGTGTCGCTGTGAGTCGGTGTATTGCTAGACAGTGTTAGGGAGATTGGATTTTCCATCTGACCAACTTCTTTGCCCTCTATATTGACCAGTTTAAGGACGCTACGCCAGTCCAGCCCAAGCGCGTCTCCCTTATTCCAGCCAATTAGGGCTTGAGCGGATGGGTTGATTAATTCAATAATCCCCTGACCGTTAATTGCCATCACTCCATCCTCTATTGTATTTATTACAATATCAGATTTTCCTTCGGTGGTGCTGAGTTTATTAGTTAGATTGACAACATAGTCATCGTGGCTGGAGTGGTTGTTTTGACGCCAGAGAATAATTGCTAATACAGCAGGCCCAATACTAGCTAGAACGGTAATCAGCAGGGTAATTTTGGGTATCTGGGTAATTGGCGCTATTGAATTCCAGACAAATAGCACTAGTGAGGTTGAGCTAATAAGAAACGCCACCCATAGCAATATCGACTGCCGGGCTGGAGCTGGTCCTTTGATTGTGCGGTTCCCCCCTTTTTTTATCATATTACTCCTATTATGAGCTAGTTTGATCAAAATCACAAGACATGCTGAGGGGTAATGTGCTATAATAGCGAAAATACGCGGTCCCATCGTCTAGCGGTTAGGACGCCAGGTTCTCATCCTGGTAACCCGGGTTCGATTCCCGGTAGGGTCACCAAAATAGCCTACTCAAACACCGAGCGTAAGAAATCATTTTTTGGCAGTGTTTGACCGA
>CAZKHR010000007.1:7931-12648 GCA_964552745.1 uncultured Candidatus Saccharibacteria bacterium
TTATCAACATACCGAAAGCCAAGACCTTCGAGTTTGTCGGCTAAATTGATCAAATAGGGTAGAAAAGAGTTCCAGGTAATATCGACGTGGCTCACCAAAGAAAAACGCCTCAGCCATTTATGGTTGGGGCGCTTTTCTTAGGGCGAATTCATTCGCTGAATCGAACCCGTCGCGGTTCGCTATTGCCCGGCGGCTTGCCGCGACGGCGCAATATACCTTAGTATTCCCGGTGGGATCATTCGGGGTTTTCGGCAGAACGATGCGAAATTAGGTGAGAACTTGGTTTTACTTATAATGAGTGAGCGGCGGTTCGTTTGCAAACCTTGCCAGGCGGCATCAAAACTAAGTAAGCTTTTATCACCTTTTGGTGATATTTTTAATAATTTATATAAATTTACTAATCCCTGAATGTCCTGAGTGCTAAAATTACTCCCTCGATACACTCCTGTTTTTTGTAGAGAGGTCTTTGATCATGGGTTCTTGGCTGAGCTAGTTGTCTAGGTCACGAATAACTTTGAGGAGAGCGCGTGGGGTTACGTCGGCCTTGATAAGATAGCCATCTACGCGATTGGTGAGCGAGGCGCGTGATTCTTCGTCCTGTTCGAAATTAGTCAAAATTAAAATTTTACTATCGGGCACGAGGTCACTGTTGTCGTTGCGGAGTGCTTCAAGAATTTGGTCACCACGTCGTTCGGGGAGCATGATATCGATGATGATTAGATCATAGGGTTTGTTGCGAGCGGCTACTAGTCCGTCATTGCCATCAACCACCCAATCAATAGTATAGCCAGCTTTTCGTAAACTTCTGACATACATTTCACCGATAAACCTGTCATCTTCGATACATAAAATAGTCTTAATTGCCATAACTGCTACCTCCTATACATTGCATGATTTTTAATCCATCCCCCGCCCTGTCGAATAAGACCTTGATTGAGCTGTTTGTCTTCGAGTAGTTTGTCGGCAACAGTGGCGTAGATTGGCAGGGTGAAGGTGAAGGTTGAACCTTGGTTTTCTTTGCTGGTGACGCTGATATTGCCGCCATGCGATTCGATAAAGGCCTTGCAAATATATAGCCCAATACCGGTGCCGGCAACTGCCTCGCGTGAACGGTGTGAACGGTAAAATTTACGAAAAAGGTTGTTAACGACACTGGGAGGCATGCCGATGCCATTGTCTTTAACGCTAATTTCGACAAATTCACCCTTTACTTCAGCGCTTAGGGTAATGACTCCGCCCTCAAAGCTGTATTTAATAGCATTGTCAATTAGGTTGCTAATAACCTCTCCGATACTACTTCGGTCGGCAGCAACGGTCGGCAAGTTATCGGGTATTGTAACGGCTAGTAGGCGGTGTTGGGTTCTGGCGCGCATATTCAAGTCATCGCTTATCGATGCGTAAATATTGCTGATGGTGTCTTCGAATAAATCAACGCTGAGGTGGTGACGATCAAAGCGAGAGACGTTTAGGATATTATTGACATAACCAGATAATCGGTTAGCTGAAACGATTAGGCGCTCTAGTAGCTCGGCCTCATCCCCTCTGAAGCGGTCGGCAAGTTCATTGTCGAGAATGTCGAGATAGCCACGAATGATCGTGATTGGGCCACGTAGTTCATGAGCAGCGAAGGCGATGAAGTTCAGGTCTTCTTCTTCAGGGCCGTAGTGTGCCGATTGATCGATCAGCATTACGACTGTTTCGGCCGCCGCGCCTTTGTTGTACGAAGCTATTACGTCAAAGAATTTTTGCTTTTTTATGACACTGGGGTTGGTTGAGACACGTTGCCAGCGGTGCTCGCTACTGATAGAGTCTTCATGTTTGTCAATCCAGGTGGCAATATCGACGTCATCAATAAAATCAAGTGCGATAAAAGGCTTGCCGTCTTGATTGCGACCAATTGGCGCAGCCTTGTTGGCGCTAATGATATTTTTTTCGCTGTCAAGTAAAATCACTCCGCAGCTGGTATGGTTAAGGGCGTCAATTAATACGCTGTTGCGCGAAATATCGGTGTCGGAATCCTCTTGGCGGTCTTGATTTGGATTGTCTCCGGTGGATGAGGGGGTGTCATAGATTGCCTGAAGTACTTCTTTGAAGCCGGATTTTTGATTACTTTTTGCGTTAGGATTGGGTGGCGAGAGTGTCGTTATTTCGCCAGTTTTGAGTGAGAGTGCCGCTAGAATATCATCAACCGGAGCGGTAATGATTGGGAAGAGGACGGTCAGTGTAGCTACGCCAAAACAAAAGAGCGCCATGATAATTAACCAAAATAAAGGACTTGACCAGCTAGTGACACCTGACATCAGGAGAACTCCAGCAATGCCAACAGTTGTTGTTAGCTGTGAAATTACAATAAAACTAGTTATTTTGGTGCGATAGCTGCGTCGAAAGCCATTGATACTGCCTCGGCCATCTATTGCCATGAAACGCTCCCGCGATCGGTGATAGCCGCTATCCAGGTTTGACCGCGAACTAAGTTGACAGTAGCGCCTTCGCTGTCTAGTAGTCGTAGGGGTTGTTCAGCGCTGTCTTTGTGCCAAGTTGCCTCCTGGGCAACTCCATTTTGAAAAACATAAGCTTGCCCGCTGCCAGTGGTTACTAGGTCCTCGTAGCCGTCGTTACCACCTCGAGACTGGGTCGCTACTTTAATGACGACTAGGACGTTGGGGCTGAGTTGCCCTTCTTCTCGGTCATTGTGGGCCTCGCCAGCCAGTGAGCGGAGGTAGGTGTTAGACTCTTTGTGGTAAGCGTAGCCGGTATTGAAGGGCGGGCTGCTGAAGTTTACATAAATTGTTGAGGCATTTTGTTCTTCGGCTGGCTGGCCGTCCATTCTGGCAAAGCTAGTAAAGGTCGATTCGGTATAGCCTTTGGCTTGATTGAGTTCATCGAGCTTGGTACTACCAGTATAGACGTTATGTGGTGCGTAGCGGTCGGAGGAGCGCCAATAAGTACTGGGGTTGAAGAATTGATCAAGGTCACGCTGTGAGTCACTACGAACTGCCTGGAGGGCATTGTAGCTACCACCGACATGAGCGATTGAGGCTTGGTATGGCATTGCCCATTCAAGATAGTACATGCGTAGGCTGCGGACTGGACCGATTAATTCGGGCTTGTCGTGTTGGTATAGAGCAATAAATCGAGTAATTCCGCCCTCGGCGACTGCTTCATAAACAACACCCGCTTTCTTAAGACCAGATTGGGGGCGAGCATCGGGTGAATTTTCAATCATCACTGCCGTAACTGGTGCATTTTTGGCTATGGCATCGCCGAGTTCTTTGCCGGTAAGGTTTGAGAAATGGCGCTCGGGTTTCTTGACTTGTGTTTTGGTCGGTGTGTCGATAATCTCCTGGGCACTGTAGAGTTGCTGAATGACGATCAGAAAAATAACAGTCGCTATCAGGGCGACAAAGATTATAGTTAGACTAATCCAGTGCTTTTTGAGCCACATTATAAACTTCGAGCCTCGTGATTTGGCGTTGTCGTGAGGTGCTGTATTCATATTGACAAGTATAGCACAAAGCATGAGCAAAATGATTAGTTTTGGCTAGGCAGAGATTGTGCGGTCGAGTCGTGCGAGAGTACGTTCTTGTCCGAGTAGTTCAAGTGTGTCGTTGAGTTGGGGGCTAAAAGGTGCCCAGGTAGTAACGATGCGAATTAGGCTAAATAAGACACCGGGTTTTTGAACAGTAGTTTCGAGTAGTTGATTGAGTGTGGTTTGAATAGCTTCGGCATTCCATTCGCTTTTTGCTAGGGCCTGGCGTGTCAATACTAGGAGGTTAGAGATTTCTTTGGATGATAGTTTTTTGAGTTGCTTGTTTTCTGTTATCAGGCTAGTGTCTGGAGTGGGTTCTTCGAAGAAATAGCTAGTTAACTGCGGTAGGTCCCTGAGGGTTTTTAGTCGATCCTGTGCTAGGCTAAGAACACGCCTTTTGTAGTCTTCTGGCTGATGCTCGGCAGATTTTGGCCAAAAATATTCGACACGACTGAAGAGTTCATCGAGATTGAGATTGCGAATAAACTGTCCGTTCATCCAGAGTAATCGCTTTTCGTCAAAGCGAGCACCAGATTTTTGTACGCGCTCAAGGCTAAATGAGCTGACCAGTTCTTGTTCGGCGAAGATCTCTTGCTCAGTTCCGTCATTCCAGCCTAGAGTGGCGATGAAGCTCGTCATGGTTTCGGGTAGATATCCATCACGAATGTAGTCTAGGACGTCTTTGGCACCGTCGCGTTTGCCAAGTTTTTTATTACCCTGCTCGTTTAGGATATGAGGTAGGTGGGCGAAGGTTGGCAGAGGATGTTTGCCTTCACTGGCATGCTTATCTGCACTCTTCCCTGCTGTTTTGATAGTAAAGCCAAGTGCTTCGTAGAGTGCCAAAAAGTTTGGCATACTGGAGATAAATTCTTGACCGCGGATAACGTGAGTGATGTTCATTTCCAGATCGTCGATGATATGAGCAAAGTTGTATGTTGGATAGCCGTCAGATTTAATCAATATAAAATCGTCGATAACTTCTGGGCTAGTGACGATATCGCCCATGACCTCGTCATGATAGCTGTAGCTCTTAGGGGTGCTACGGAAACGTAGTGGTTGGCTGCCATCCCAGTCCGGTGTGTGCTCTGGTCGATGGTCACGGTAACGAAAAGCTCGTTTTTCGGCCTGGGCTTGGTTACGGAAGGCTTGGATTTCTTCATGAGTATAGGGATCGGCATAGGCGAGGTT
>CAZKHR010000008.1:0-12599 GCA_964552745.1 uncultured Candidatus Saccharibacteria bacterium
GCGGAAAAAGTCGGACAAACAGTGGGCGGCAATGACAAGGGTAGGCTAGTAAAGTTGTATGAACGAGTTCTGCCATATGCGATTCTCTTCGGACAGGAAAAAGACTGGAGCAAACAAATTGGGCAATATTATGAGCAAGCTGGCGCGCAACCAGATTGGTATAGCGGTATCGGCGCATTTAATGCAGCAAATTTTGCTACTAGCATGAACAGCTTGAATTACTCAGTAGCCAACACTGGCAGCAGTTATTCATCGTCTACTGGGGGCTCCGGTGGCGGTGGTTTTGCCGGTGGCGGCGGTGGTGGCGGTGGCGGTGGTGGTTGGTGATAAGCAAATTAAAAAGGGAAAGGCCAATAGATCGTGACCTGGTGGCAGGCAATTATTTTAGGAATTATTGAGGGTGTAACCGAGTTTTTACCGATTTCTTCGACAGGGCACTTGACGATTGCTGAAAAGCTAATGGGTATGTCGCTTGAAGATCCGTCAATCATGGCATTTACAGTCATCATTCAAATTGGGGCGATTTTGGCGGCTATTTTGTATTTTTGGCAAGATATTTGGCGAGTGCTGACGGCTTGGTGGGCAGGATTGTGGCGTGCGTCGGAGCGGAGAGGTTTTGATTATAAGTATGGCTGGGCGATTATCATTGGTTCTGTGCCGATTGCCGTCGTTGGTTTGGTGTTTAAAGATGAAATTGAGACGGTCCTAAGGAGTTTGTGGTTTGTGGCTTTTGGATTGATAGGCTGGAGTGTGGTAATGTGGCTAGCTGATCGTGCCGGTAAAAAAGCTAAACGCACCGAAGAGCAGACTACCTGGAAGGATACGCTAATGATCGGTTTTGTGCAGTGTCTATCGCTAATTCCTGGCGTTAGTCGGTCGGGTGCGACAATTTCCGCTGGGTTATTTCGCGGCTTTGACCGTGTGACGGCAACAAAACTTAGTTTTTTTCTAGGAATTCCGGCGTTAGTGGCAGCCGGGGTATTGCAGACAATCATCCAGTATCACTATATTGCTGACGGGGTAGGGTGGGGCAATACGCTGATTGCCACGATAGTATCATTTGTCGTCGGTTACGTTTCAATCGCCTGGCTACTGAAGTTTGTTGCCAGTAATAATTTCTCGCTATTCATCTGGTACCGAGTAGTGCTGGGGTTGCTTATTGTCGCACTGTTAACGGTAGGGGTGGTCGAGGCGATTTAAGTGAATGTCCCATTGTCGAATACTTGACATTTTAAAGTACCTTGTATAACATAGAACTATGGAGCAACAAAGTAATCTAAAAATGAAAGGAGATGATTCGATGAACCGTACAAGTAAAATATCTGTCGATGCCGATATGGACGGCGTGGTTGATGCAACGGAAAATCTAACCGAACAGGCCGATCGGTATGCCGAGCAGCTGGCGGTACAGCTGCGCAAGGGGTTTTTGGCGTATTGTGTGCTCAAGGTTTGCTCGCATGAGCCGAAATACACTAGCGATATTATTCTGGAGTTGAAGCAGGCAGAGCTGGTGGTGGTGGAGGGGACGATTTACCCACTACTCAGTCGATTACAGAAGGACGGGCTACTTGAGCACCAATGGCAGGAAAGTGAGCAAGGGCCACCAAGAAAATATTATCAAACAACTGATTTCGGTCGGGGCGTAACTAGTCGAGTTGCCAAGAAGATCACCGAACTCAACGACGCACTAAACAAACTATAATAGATGCGCACAGGGTTAAGTCTTGTGCAAGACAGAAAGGGAGACGAGATGAAGGAGATAACTAGAGTGCATATCGCTAAGCAGGTTTATGATATTGAGCTTGACGCGAAGAGAAAGTTTGAAAGTTACATCAAGGAGCTGGAGCAATATGCTGGTGACGCGGAGATTTTAGCTGATATTGAGATTCGAATCACTGAGCTGTTAGCGGAGATGGGCGTTGAGAGGGGTGGAGTGATTGTTGCGCAGGAGGTTGCCAAGGTTCGTGAGCGATTGGGCGAGCCAGTGGATTTTGCTTCAGAAGATACTGTTGATCCTCAGGGCGGCTTGACCGATCAGCCGGTTAAGCGACTGTATCGTGACATGGACGGGGCGCTGGTTGGCGGTGTATTAAACGGCATAGCGACATTTTCGAAGATTGACGTGGTTTGGGTGCGATTGGCGTTTATTATTTTACTATTCGCGTCATTTGGTGCGGCGTTGCTGGTCTATGTCGTGCTGTGGATTGTGGTGCCGCCGGCGCGGACTGTGGCTGACAAATTGCAATTAGTTGGTAAGCCAGTGACTTTGGCTTCGATGCGTGAGCAGATTAATAGCGAGGAAACTCCGACTCGGGGTGCGAAAATATTGAAATCGATATTACTTATTGGCGGTGGAGTGGTGAGTATTTTGGTGGCGATTGTGGCACTGGTTACTACCCTGGGAGCGACAGGAGTGTTCTTGATTTCTGATCAGGCGCAACAATTTTTGATCGGCATGTCGTCTTATGCTTGGATGGCTTGGGTGGCTATGGGCTTGTTTGTGCTGGCTGGACTGTCGCTGTCGGTGCTGGCATCGTTAGTGGCGGTGATGCTGTTCAGGGGGCAGGCCACTAGACGAATGATCATTGCCTCAATTGCCTTAGTGATACTTGGCATAATCAGCGCTAGTGGCGGCGGTGCGATGTTGGCTGGCGGCCTGGAGTTACGCCTCCATGAGGTTCAGGCTGCGATTCAGACACACAAAGAGGCGCTGCCAGAGATGTCGGGTGTGACAAAATTAGCAGCTCAAGCATATAGCGGTTCGGGCACGGTGTATAACGATGCCGACGAAATGACCATTAAGTACGTTGTAACGACGGGAGTGCCGCGCTATGAGTTGACCACGCAGTTTAATAGCAAACCAGATATTAGAGTCGAGGGTGATACGGTGCGAATTACACTGAAGTCAGTGGGTCGGCAGGTGTTTGATTATGGCTATGGGCAACCGGAATTGGTTGTTTATGGGCCAGCGCTTGAGAAGATTGACGTGTCGCAGGGTAGTCTGCAATATGTTGGATCTGAGCAGCAAAAGCAAGAAGTTTTACAGATATCGAGCTTAAATGCGGTGGGCGTGACGGTGTTTGGTTCGTATGAAAACTTATTGGTACAGAAGGGTGGCAATGTCGATGTTAGTATGAGTACGGTGCGGAATTTGTCGGTTGATTTGCAAGGTGGTTTGACTAGTGTTCAGGCTGGTGTAGTTTATGATTTAGTCGTTAATTATCCGGATGTTTGTCCGATTCAGGCGACTGAAGATGATCGTCCAACGGTTTCGGTGCACAGTGTTTCATCGGGCGAGATAACCTACAATGGTGTGACCGGACCGGTGATGCAGCGCCAAACACCATGTGGTTCTGTGCAAATCGGACAATTAGCGTTATAATAGGATATAGATATGATTGAAGTCAGGAATATAACTAAGACTTACGGGAAGAAACAAAGCATCTTTACGGCGCTAAATGATGTTAGCCTGGAGGTGCCGACGGGTGCTAGTGTAGCTATAGTTGGTAAGTCAGGTAGTGGTAAAAGTACTCTTATGCACATCATGAGCGGGCTGGATACGCCACAAAAGGGGCAGGTTATCATTGACGGGCAAGATATTTTGAAGTTAAAGCAAAAAGCCAAAGATAATTTCCGGGCGCAGGAAATCGGTTTTATTTTTCAGAGCTTTTTTGTTCAAGGTAATGAAAGCGTTTACGACAACGTCAGTTTGCCACTGGAAATAGCTAAAGTACCACGCTCTGAGCGTAAGCGACGAATCCAGCGAGCGTTAACTAGTGTGGAGATGCTTGATAAGGTGCGCAATAAGGCCAAAGATTTGTCAGGCGGACAGAAGCAGCGTTTGGCGATTGCTCGAGCGATCGCTAATCAGCCAAGTATTATCTTCGCTGACGAACCAACGGGCAACCTAGACAGCGTAACTGGCGGCCTAGTTGAGGATATGCTGTTTGGCTACAACCGTGAACAGGGCGTGACGTTGATTATCGTCACTCACGACCCAGAGCTGGCAGAAAAATGTGATATGCAGATACATTTGAGAGACGGCAAGATTCGTCTAACTGATTCGGTTATGTCTGAGTCGAACAAGCCGGACAGAAACCCGAGAAAGGTGGTGGTACGATGAAGATGATTGATATCGTGAGACGGGCAGGGCGAAGTCTAAGAGAGGCAAAGCTTCGAACTTTGTTAACTAGTTTAGCAATTGCTGTCGGTGCGTTTACTGTTACTATGGCAATGGCGGCAGGTGAAGGGACGAGGCAATATGCCGAGAGCTTGATTAGTTCAAATGTTGATGAGCAGTTAATTATGATTTACAAAGATAAATCACTGTTTGATGGTGGTGCGGTATCGACATCGGCGCAGACTGGCTTGATTGAGTATAGTGAAAATAGAGGCGGGAACTCAAGTTATTCTATTGAAATGCTAAATCAGGACGACCTCGTGAAAATCGGCAAAATTGATGGTGTAGTTGATCCGAAGCCAGTGGTTCAAGTCGAGGCAAAATACCTAAAGTTTGAGGGTAACGACAAGCTATGGACTAGCCAGGTCATGATGTTTGGCTCTGGTCTAGTAGTAGAGTCTGCGGCTGGTACAATTCCAGCGCCAGGCGAGCAACTCGGTGAGCGAGATATTGTTATACCCGAGGCTTATTTGGAGCAGCTTGGTATCAAAAGCGCTACGGATGCTCTTGGTAGGAAGGTGACAGTTACGTTGGAGCGAGCCTCTAGTATGCCCTCGGAAGAAGAGATGGCCGAGGCAGTAGCTACGGGTGATTCAGATGCATTGGCAAAATTAGTCGGCACAGAAATTAGGGACTTTGAATTTACTATAAGTGCAGTAACCAAAAACCCAGCAATGTCGGTCGCTGAAGTGCTGTCGACTCCGCAAATATCTGCCTCTACCGCTCGAGAAATGCATGATTTTTTAGTGGCGGGAACAGGCTACGAGGGTAAATATCCAGCGATAACGGCTAGGGTGGCTGATGGTGCAGAGCCAGGTGACGTTAAGAAGAGCGTTGAGGAGTCTGGTTTTTTTGCTAGTGTGGCAGAAGATTTTCAGCAAATGATATTTACTATGGTTAATGTTTTACAAGGAATTGTTATCGGCTTTGGTGTTTTAGCGCTGATAGCGTCGGTATTTGGGGTGATTAATACACAGTATATCTCAGTACTGGAGCGCACTCAGCAGATCGGTCTAATGAAAGCACTGGGTATGCGTGGTCGTCACGTAGCGAAATTGTTTAGGTATGAAGCGGCGTGGCTAGGATTGTTTGGTGGGGCTATTGGGGCTATTGTTGCTTATGTCGTTGGCACGACTTATAATCCATGGATAACAGAGACACTGGGATTGGGCGAGGGCAATTATTTGCTAGTATTCGAATTAATTCCGATAATAATCTTAGTCTTATCGCTCTCAGTTGTAGCGATTATCGCTGGCTATTTCCCAGCACGTAAGGCTGCTAGGCTCGACCCAATTGAAGCATTAAGGACAGAGTAGTGGCTTATCATGGGCTGCGAGGGGGTTGACACCAACAAGATGAACTGGCCTTCGGAGGTTCCGGATGAATACAGGGAGCAGTGGAGTAATTATCAGGAAGTAGGATTAGGGTTATGGGCGATTAAGGGGTATCTCAATAACCAGGTTCAGAGGTGCTTATTCGAAGGTGTTGCAGATGCAAGGGAGCTGGATGGTGCTAGCCGACGGTGACGATGTCGACAGGGTTGCTGAGTCATTGCTTGCAGGTGGTAAAGATACACTTAGGGTGCTCATAGGGAATTTATATCCAGTCAGTATTCCTACTGAAGGGGGCGAGATAATAGGTGGCTTATTGGGTCTAAGTCCAGAGACAAAACAAAAAATCATAGACGCAGGAGGCAAATGCTAAAGGATAGTCTATGGCACATCGAAGAGTCTGGGTGCGAGAGTTAAGGGTTGGGGCTGAGGCTTCATTAGTTGTGTTATAATAAGAAACATGTTAGATATTCGTTTTATTCGTGAAAATCCTCAAAAGGTGCAAGATTCAGTCGATAAGAAGGGCTATAAGGTTAGCATTAAAGAATTATTGGAGCTTGACAAGCAGCGACGGAGCTTGCAACAGCAAGCGGATACACTACGCGAGCAGCGTAATGTTATTGCTGCGCAGATGAAAGGCGGTAAGCCGACGCCGGAACTGATAACTCAGGGTAAGACGATTAAGGAGCAGCTGGCTGGTCAAGATGCAGAATTCGCAGAAGTCGATAATCAGTATCAGGAACTCATGCGTTTAGTGCCGAATATTATTTCTGACGATGTGCCGGAGGGCGGTGAAGAGGATAGTGTCGAGGTTAAGGTGTGGGGCGAAAGGAAGTCTGGCGCACGCGATCATGTTGACTTTGCAACGGCTCGTGATTGGCTGGATTTTGAACGAGGGGCTAAGGTCGCTGGGGCGAAATTTTACTACCTCAAGGGTGATTTGGCCTTGCTTGAGAGGGCGATTATTCAGTTTGCCACTGACTTAGTGATTGAGCGAGGGTTTACTTATATGACCGTGCCGCACATGGTTAATAGTCGTATTGCTGAAGGTTCGGGCTTTGCGCCACGCGGCGATACTGAGGGTAATGAGTATTTTATTGAGGGGCAAGATTTGACGATGATTGGTACGGCCGAGGCACCGTTAACTGGCTATCATGCAGATGAGATTATCGACGAAGATAGGCTGCCGTTACTTTATGCTGGCTTGAGTCCGTGTTATCGTCACGAGGCGGGTGCAGCCGGCAAGCATACTCGTGGTTTGTTCCGAGTGCATCAGTTTAATAAGCTGGAGATGTACGCATTTTCTTTGCCGGAGAAGTCAGAAGAATTGCATGAGAAAATACTGGCGATTGAAGAAGAGATTTGGCAGGCGCTGAATATTCCATATCAAGTTATCAATATCGCTGCTGGCGACCTTGGCGCGCCGGCTGCTAAGAAGTACGATATTCAATACTGGTCGCCTGTTGACGAAATATATCGAGAGTTAACCAGTTGTTCAAATTGTACTGACTTTCAGGCGCGCAATTTGAATATTCGCGTTCGTCGCAAAGACGGCTCAGTTGAAGTGTTGCACACGCTTAATGGCACAGCAGTCAGCCTGGCACGCTCATTGATAGTAATTATTGAGAATTATCAAAATGCCGACGGTTCGCTAATTGTTCCTGAAGTTCTTCGACCATATATGGGTGGACGCGAGACGATATAAGTATAAAAATCGTGGATTTAACTAAGGTCAATATGCTATGATTATAAGTACAGGAGGGTCTATATGATTAAGAACATAAATATAACTGGTCTGAAGTATGAGTTAACTGATACGACGAAGAAGTATGTTGAGAAAAAAATTGGTTCACTCGATAAGTATCTACCGAAACACGCCAAGAAGAGCGTAACGGCCGATGTTAAAATTAGCCAAATTGATAACCCTGGCGGTAATAAGTACGAAGTTGAAGTGATTTTAAATGTGCCAGATAAGGTGATTACCGCTAAGGATTCGACCATGAATGTTCTGGCGGCAATTGATATTGTTGAGGCAAAATTAAACGGTCAGCTACGTAAATACAAGCAAGCGACAGTGCCACATATTGGTTTACGCGGGCGATTGAGTAGGTTTAAGCGTAGTTACGAGCGCGAAGCTTAGCTCGTGTAAATTATACCTCTCGTCATATTGTGCCATTTCTTGTGTTTTCCTCTTTCCAAAACA
Organism: uncultured Candidatus Saccharibacteria bacterium; assembly: GCA_964552745.1. Taxonomy (GTDB): domain Bacteria; phylum Patescibacteriota; class Saccharimonadia; order Saccharimonadales; family Saccharimonadaceae; genus Nanosynbacter. The sequence goes on from CAZKHR010000008.1 coordinate 7,715, forward strand.
TAGAAAAAGAGGTACAATTGTACTATTGATAGTTTTTGGAAATGTCTGAAAGTGAGGGAGTTTGAAGTATGGCAATAACTAGGCAAAAGGCGCTCGGCAAAGTTTTCGGTGATCCGCAGAAGAAGATCCTGAAGCGACTAGAGAAGCGTATTGAGGGTATTAATGCGTTAGCTGGTAAATATGAAAAGATGACAAAAAAAGAATTACAGTCGCAGACTGAAGTTCTCAAAAAGCGCCTTAAAAAGAAAGGCGTAACGCTTGATACGATTTTGCCGGATGCTTTTGCGGTGATGCGCGAGGCTGATAAGCGAGTGATTGGCGAGCGTCCATACGACGTTCAACTAATTGGTGGTATTGCTATTCACGACGGCAATGTGGCTGAAATGAAGACCGGTGAGGGCAAGACTTTGGTGGCAACGCTACCGACTTACCTAAACGCACTTGAGGGCAAGGGTGTGCACGTGGTGACGGTAAATGATTATCTGGCGCAGCGCGATGCTGGCTGGATGGGTCAGGTTTATGATTTCTTAGGCTTGTCGACCGGTGTGATTATTAACGAAGCATCGTTTGTTTACGATAAAGATTATGACAATGAGCATCATACCGATCCGCGCATGAAAAAACTTCGTCCAGTGACGCGTAAGGAGGCTTATGCGGCGGATGTTACTTACGGTACAAACAATGAGTTTGGCTTTGACTACCTGCGCGATAACATGGTGAACGATGCTGAGATGCTTCGCCAGCGCGAACTGAATTTTGCGATTGTTGACGAAGTGGATTCAATTTTAATCGATGAAGCGCGTACGCCACTGATTATTTCGGCTCCAGCAGCGGAAAATCCTGAAAGTTATTATAGTTTTGCAAAAATTGCCGCCAAGCTTACTCCCGAAGATTATATACTTGATGAAAAACGACGCAGCGTGGCGTTGACTGATGGTGGCGTCGAAAAAGTTCAAAAAATGCTTGGTATAAAAAATTTGTACACACCGGAGCATGTGCGCAGTGTTTACCATATGGATCAGTCGCTTCGGGCGCAGACTTTGTTCAAGCGTGACAAAGATTATGTGGTGACCAATGATGGTGAAGTGATGATTGTCGATGAGCATACCGGTCGTCTCATGCAGGGTCGTCGCTACAACGAAGGTTTGCACCAGGCGATTGAAGCTAAAGAGGGCGTGCCAGTGCTTCAGGAGAGCATGACACTAGCGACAATCTCTTTCCAGAATTACTTCCGCCAGTATGAGAAATTATCTGGCATGACCGGTACTGCATTTACTGAGGCTGAAGAGTTCCAGCAAATTTATAGTCTCGATGTGATTCAAGTGCCGTCGAACAAACCAATTGCTCGTATCGATAAAGAGGATTTGATTTTCAAGACAGAGAGGGGCAAATTGCGAGCGGTGGCTGAAGCAATTCAAGAGTACCACAAGCAGGAGCGACCAGTGCTGGTCGGTTCGGGTTCAATTGCTAAAAATGAGATGATCGCTGCTTATCTCGAGAAGGAGGGCATCAAGTTCGAATTGCTGAACGCCAAGAATAACGAGCGCGAAGCGGATATTATCGCTCGGGCTGGTGAAAAAGGCGCAGTCACATTGGCGACCAATATTGCTGGACGTGGTACTGACATTAAGCTCGGTAAGGGCGTGAAAGAGCTGGGCGGGTTAGTAGTGCTTGGTTCTGAGCGGCATGAGTCGAGGCGAATTGACAATCAGCTTCGTGGCCGTGGTGGTCGTCAGGGTGATCCGGGCGAGACGCAATTTTACGTATCAACCGAAGACGATTTGATGCGTATTTTTCAGGGTGAACGAGTGGCGACACTGATGGACCGACTTGGCGTCGATGAAGATACGCCGATTCAAAACAAGGCGGTCTCCAAGACACTTGAGGCGGCGCAAAAACGTGTCGAGGGCTATAACTTCGATACTCGAAAAAGTGTTGTTCAGTACGATAATGTAATCAATCGTCACCGTAAAGTTGTCTACACGATGCGTCGGAAAATTCTCGAAGGCGATGATATTCGTCCAGAAATCGACCGCTTGCTGACTGAACGAGTTAAGGAGTTGGTGGTTGTTCCATCTAAAAACAATCCTAATTTTGTTCAAGAATTTCAATTAGCGTTTCCAGTTGATGAGGATAAGATTGAGATTATTGGTAAAATCAGCAAGGATAAATTGCGCCTGGAGGAGTCACTGAAAGCCGTTCAAAAATCCTACAAAATCAAAGAGGACGAAATTGGCAAAGAGCAATTGCGCGGAGTTGAGCGAGAGGTGTATATGGCAGTTCTCGATACTTTGTGGATGCAGCACCTTGAGAATATGCAGCATTTGCGCGAAGGTATTCACTGGCGCAGTGTTGGTCAGCGCGATCCGTTAGTCGAATATCGCTCAGAGAGCCAAAAACTCTTTACTAGCTTACAGTCAAATTTGCGTAACGAAGTGCTCAATACCATCTTCCGTATTCAGAAGTCCGATGCAGTGATTAAGCAAGCGCAGGACGATGAGTATGATACTGAACTTACCCGTATGGCAGAGTCAGCGGTTGAGCGTGGGGTTAATGAAGTTGGTTCTGGTGAGCAAAACCGAGATGATGATTTTTCGGTCAAAAAAGGCAAGACCAATGCTGAGATAAATCGTGCCAAAAACGCTTCGCGCAAAAAGAAAAAGGCCGCTCGCCAAAATCGAAAGAAGAATCGTAGATAACCATGAAACATACAGTTGAAGAAATCAAGCTAAAGAATGGCGCCCGAGGGTTGCTGGTTGATGTCGCCGATGCAACGGTGATGAGTACGCAATTTCACTTTCGTGCAGGCAATCGCTATGTTCGCAGTAAAGATATTTACGAAACGGCTCACGTCATGGAGCACATGGCATTTGGTGCCAATGAAAAATTTCGTTCCGAACATGCCTATGAGCAAGAATTTACAAAAAACGGTGCCTATCACAATGCCTTTACTTCTGACTACGCTATGGTTTACGAAGCGGCGTGTGCTGATTTTGAGTGGGATAGGATCTTGGATTTGCAACGATTGGCAATTACTACACCACGTTTTAACGGTGAAGAGCTGGAGTCTGAGAAGGGCAATGTCCGCAGTGAATTGACTGGCTACCTCAACAACCATAACCGTGTGATGTGGCCACGCGTCCAGCAAGCGCTAGGTGAAGATATTTTGACTTATAACCAACGACTGAAGACGATTTCGCCAATTACACTGCGCGATGTCAAAGAGCATCACAAACGAACACACACGCTACATAACATGCGATTTGTGATTGCTGGTAAGCTGAAGGGGCGAAAGAGGCGTATTCGTGAAATGCTTGAGGGCTGGGAGCTTGAGGGTGGTGAGCGATTTGGCGTGTCAAATAACGAGCTTCACAAGGCAAATCCGGTGCTGATTCGTCGCAAAGAAGCGTCAAACCTTAATTTTGGTTGGTCGATGAGTGTTCCGCGCGAACTAACCGATGCCGAGGATGATGCGATGGGTTGCCTAAATCATATTTTGACTGGCACTATGAGTTCACGTATTTTTGGTGCGGCTCGTAAAAAAGGCTTGGCCTATGGCGTATTCAGTGATACCTCAGTTGGCTTTTTTGATTCGGCATGGGACTTTGGTGGACAGGTTAATTTAGAAACGGCTGAGGACTTGTTCGATATTATCGTGCGAGAATTAAAGCGCGTGCTAGGTGGTGTTCTGGATCCAGAAGATGTTGAGAGTGCCAAATCATATGCTCTCGGGCGCTATCAAATGGGCGCACAGACCGTCGCACAGATTAGCGGATTTTATACTAGTCGATATTTTGCTGATGATGTTGTTAAGGATTATGACAAGGTTCCGGCTGGGATTTTAGCAATTAATCACGACCAAATCATCCAGACCGCTCGGGAATTCTTCCAGTCAGACACCTGGGTTCTAGCCGGCGTGAGCTGTGGCGAAAAAGAGTTGTTACTAAGATTACAAGAGAAGCTTGAGACTTTGTTCTAATTGACAGGTCTGGCTAACCGATCTGTCGCCGTGCTATGATAGGAATATGAGAATTGCAATTGCTGGTTTTGGTGCTGAGGGTCGGTCGAACTATACGTATTTTAGGCGAATGTTTCCTGATGCTGAGCTGGTCATTGTCGATGAGAGCGGTTCTTTGGATAGCTTGCCAAGTGGCGCAGATGTGATACTGGGTGATAATGTTTTCTCTCAATTAAGTAGCTTTGATATGGTGGTGCGGACGGCTGGTTTACCGCCGCGAAAGATTATCACAACTGGTAAAATTTGGTCGGCCACTAATGAGTTTTTTGCTCGTTGTGCCGAAAAAAACATCACGATTATCGGTGTGACTGGCACAAAAGGCAAGGGGACGACTAGTTCGCTAATCGCGTCAATCTTGCGTGTCGCTGGCAAGACGGTGCATCTGGTGGGGAATATCGGTGTGCCAGCACTAGAGGTGTTATCGCAGATTAAACCTGGGGATATTGTTGTTTATGAGTTGTCGAGTTTTCAACTGTGGGACCTGGAGCGGTCGCCACAAATAGCAGTGGTGCTGATGATTGAACCTGACCACCTAGATGTTCACCAGGATTTTGCGGAATATGTAGATGCTAAAGCCAATATTACTAAATTTCAAACTGCAGAAGATCTGGTAGTTTATCACCCGACCAGTCATTACTCGCGGTCAGTAGCCAGGCCTAGTGACGGTCGAAAGCAACGCTATGGTGTTGTCGAGGACGGCGGTGTTTACGTAGCAGAGAATACATTTTTTGTTCAAAAAAACGCTATATGTGGTGTCGATACGCTACATCTAGCGGGTGTGCATAACTGGGAGAACGCTTGTGCAGCGATTTCAGCAGTTTTGACAGTAGTGCCAGATGTAACCAATGAGCAGGTTGCTGCGGGCTT